>JADFLD010000102.1 GCA_022564535.1 Gemmatimonadota bacterium | reverse complement strand
GGCGGCTTGCCCACCAGCATTTCGTACAGGACCGCACCCAGCGAATAGATGTCGGTCCGCACGTCGAGGACCTGGTCCCCCGCTGCCTGCTCGGGGCTCATGTATTGGGCCGTGCCCAGGGAGATCCCGGCCTCGGTGAGGCTGTCGGCGCTCACACTGGTCAACGCTTTGGCGATCCCGAAGTCGGCCAACACCGCATGCCCTCCCGAGAGGAGAATATTGGCCGGCTTGACGTCGCGATGAATGACGCCGAGCGACTGTGCGTACTCGAGCGCATCCGCGATGTCCTTCGTAATCTGGACCGCCCGATCGATCGGGAGTTGCCCCACGCGGTCGAGGCGCTGCTGAAGCGTCTCCCCCTCCACATAGGGCATCACGAAGAAGAGGAATCCGCCCGCCTCATCCGAGTCGAAGAGCGGAAGAATGTGCGGGTGCTGTAGCTTTGCGGTCGTCTTGATCTCGGCGAGGAAGCGCTCGGCACCGATCACGGCTGCCAGGGCGGGCCTGAGGACCTTGAGCGCGACCTTCCGCTCATGCTTCAGATCATCCGCGAGATAGACCGTAGCCATCCCACCCGCACCGAGCTCACGCTCGATGCGGTAGCGGTCTTCGAGGGCTGCGTTCAGGCGGGTGATGGCGTCGGAGTCACTCATGCGAGCAAGATGCGGCGCGAGTCGGGAAAGCGCGAGCGGACGGCCCTACGGCGCACCCCCACGAGGCCCACGACCCGAGGAGTGCTCCGCGGGCTCCGGCGGTGGCCCTCCCCCACCGCATCGGCAAAGCCAAGGCCATCGCTACGACCGCCCGAAAGCTCGCCGTCATCATCTAAGACATTGGCAGTCGTAGTCTACCCCTGAGTCGCCTTCAGCCAATCCCTGATCCGGTGGATCTCGCCGAGCATGTCATCCACTCGGGCCTGGTCGCCGGCCGCGCGCTCGGGTCCGAGCGCGTGCATCAGCCCGAGCGCCTTCTTGGAGGCGACGTAGCGGTCCTCGGGCCAAGCTGAGTGAAGTGCCGATAGCTCGCCGAGGAGCCTCCCCCGCTCCTGGCGGTCGCTCGCCTCGATTGCGGCCTCGATCGCTTTGGGCAGTGCCTTGGCCAACGCCTGGCGGCCCGCTTCGACAGAGTGATCCTGGGCCTGGGCTACGTCCAGGTCGAGCGTGGGTACCCCGTCCTGGTCCCAGTAATCGTCGTCCCTTCCGACGTCTTCGCCTTCCGTGAGCCAGTGGAGCAGCTCAGGGGACATGACATCGTCCGGAACCTCGGGTCCGTCGAGTCCGTCGAGCAGCGTCTGCATGTCGGCGGAGCGCGAGGCGAGCAGTTCGTCGTCTTGGGCTCGCTCGGCTTCCAGAAGGAGTCCGAAGAGCGCCTTCGCGCAAGCCTTCCCGATCACCTCCTCAGAAGGCCACATCCGCTGCAGCGTCAAGAGACGCTCGAAGAGAGCGTCACGCCGTGGTACGTCGTCGTAGTCCTCCGCCGTGGCGAGCGTGTTGAAGAGACCCATCGCCAACATCTCGCGGATCGGTCGATGTTGGGGGTGCGATCCCTGAAGCTGGGCGAGCTCGCCGAGGAGCCCCTCCGCTCGTGCGTCGTCCCCGTCGCGCAGCGCCATGTTCAACGCTTCGTACCGCTGGGCCGCTTCGCGTTCGACCCGTGTGCTCTCGATGGATTCAGACATGGTCGTCGCTCGTGCTCGCGGTCGTCACGCGCTCATAGGGTGCTCGATCGCGACACCATCCGCGAGATGCCAAAACAAACAGAGTGCACTTCCCATTTTTCGTGTAGACTGCGACGCCCCCAAGGAGAGTGGCCCTCGAACAATATTACGGATTCCGATAGTACATGGCACCCTACAAGTCACTTGGCGAACCGCACTTGGATCGTCGCTCCCGACCTACTCTTCTCTGAGCGCCACCACCGGAGTGATCCTGGACGCCCTGCCAGCCGGGATCAGCAACGCCGCGAGGCTGACGAGCGTCAGCAGCACCGGAACACCAACGAACGTGAGTGGGTCTGTCGCCGTGACGCCATAGAGCTGACTCGAGAGTGCCATCCCGAGGAGCACGGCCAAGCCGAGCCCCACGACGATTCCCGCGACCACGGGCTTCGATCCCTGAAGAACGATCAGCTTGATGATGTGGCTCGATTCGGCTCCCATGGCCATCCGAACGCCGACTTCGGTCTGGCGTCGGGAGACGGAAAACGCCATGACCGCGTAGAGCCCGACCGAAGCCAAGAGCAGGGCCACCACGCCGAAGATCGAGAACATCCACCCGATGATGAGAAACTGGATGTTCGCCAGACGGAGCCGATTGTCGAGCGTATCGATGCGTTCCACCGGGATGTCAGCGTCTATGTTCGCGATCACTTCACGCAACGGCAGAGCGAGGGCCAGCGGGTCGCCGGCCGTGCGGAGACTCACCATGAACCCGCTCATGGGGGTCTGGCCTGCCGGCACGAAAATTCCCTCAGGAGGCTGTGCACCAAAGTCGGCAGCCTCCACCATCTTGACCTTGCGCACCACGCCGACAACGGTCATCCACGGTCGTTCGGAGTCGGATCGCCCGAGACGTACCTGCTTCCCGAGCGGGTCCCCTCCGGGCCAGTTCTTCTCGGCGAATCGCTGATCTACGATCGTCACCAGCTCGGCTCCGGCGGCGTCGCGGGAATCGAATCCGCGCCCCGCGAGAAGCTGTGCATCGAAGGAGTCGAAGAAGTCCGACGTCACGATCGTGCGGCCTGAGAACGAGTATTCGGCGTCGTTTTCGTACTCTCGGCCGCGCACCCCGTAAAAGTAGTTTCCGTTCCCCAGCCCGGGCAGATCAGACGCAACCACAGCGTGGCTGACGCCCGGGATCGCAGCTAGTTCCCGCTGGATCATGTCCACGGCTTGGAAGCGGGACAGACTATCGGGATAAGACTCACCCGGCAGCGACATCGACGCCGTCAGCATGCCTTCGGTGTTCACACCGTAGTCGTCCGCGCTGATGGCGAACGTAGTCCGGACCATGAGTCCGGCGCCCACAAGCAAGGCACAGGACAGAGCTACCTCGAGTCCAACCAGCACGTTCGACCAGCGATTGACGCTGCGACTCGAGCTGCCGCGACTCTGGTCACGGAGCACGCCGGAGACGTCACTGCGCGTCGCGTACAACGCTGGAAGGAGTCCCGCGGCCAAGGCAGAGACGGCGGTAATCCCGATCACGAACAGTAAGACCAATCCACCCAGCTCGAAGGACATCCACACGGGCACACCCAGAGGCGTAACCGCCCGGGTGAACAACTTCAGGGAGACATGAGACAGCCCGAGGCCGAGCACCGCCCCACCGCTCGCCAGCAAGAGACTCTCAAGCAGCAATTGCCGAACGACCTGCCAGCGCTCGGCACCCATGGCCGTGCGTATCGCCAATTCCTTCCCCCGCGCCATCGTGAGCGCGAACAGGAGATTCGCCACGTTGGCGCAGGCGATGAGAAGGACTCCGATGACCGCGACGAACATCGTGTAGAGAATGCCCTTCGTTTCGGGGTCCGTGAACTCCACGTCCATCCAGCTCCTGACCACCGGCACGATGTCGCGATTCGCCTCCGGGTACTGCTGCTCGAGCCGTGCCGCGACCCCTTGCAACTGCGTGCGAGCTTCTTCCAGAGTGATTCCCTCCGACATACGCGCGATCACCCGGAGCCCCACACCCTCGCCACGTTCGATCGTGCTGGGATCGACGTTCAAGGGGAGCCACATGTCGCCCACCTCCGGGAACCTGAATCCGTCGGGCATGACGCCGATGACCGTCGTCGGCCGAGCGTTCAACCGCAGCGTCTTGCCAATGATGGCAGGGTCTCGATCGTAGCGATTGGCCCAGAGATGGTACGCGAGAATTACGACGTTAAGATCGGTGACGAAATCCTCATCGGCCGTAAAGGTTCGCCCCATGAAGGCCGAAACACCGAGCATTTCAAACGTGCTCGAGCTGACGCGACTTCCGTTGAAACGCTCCGCCCGATCGCCGTCGCCGGACAGCGTCACACTCGTCCCGTAGAACGCCGCCATGTGGTCGAACACGGACTGCTGCTCGCGCCAGTCGATGTAGTCGTGGACGCGCACGTTCTGAAAGAACTCGCTCTGCGGAAGCGTCGTTGACAGGTAGGCGATCCTGTCGAGCGCCTCATAGTCGGGGCCCCTCAGAATCACGCCTTCGAGGATCGCGAACATTGTCGCGGTAAGGCTGATCCCCAGCGCCATCACCACGACGGCCACGGTCGTAAACGCCCAGCGCTTACGCAGGAACCGGAGTGCGAACGTCAGATCTCCCATGTGCCCTCGGTGCTGAAGTTGCCCACACTACGAGGGGCCCTTCCACGCTGTTTCGAGAAACGTGAGTCCGTGGCAGCTTATGCATCGCTGACCATCGGG
The DNA here is from genome assembly GCA_022564535.1 of Gemmatimonadota bacterium. The sequence continues at coordinate 2,702 of JADFLD010000102.1, read as the reverse complement.
CAAAGTACAGCCAACACCCAGGAGTCGTAGCCATGCCTCATTTTCAACACGTGATACTCGGGACCGGCCAGGCGACGGGCACGCTACTCGGCGACCTCTTGCCGACGGGGGACTCGATCGCGGTCATCGAGGGGGACCGCATCGGCGGCACTTGCCTGAACACCGGCTGCACCCCGACCAAAGCGCTCGTCGCCACCGCCAAGGTGGCGCATATGATGAGGCGGGCACCTGAGTACGGCATCCATCCAAACGGCTTCGAGATTGACTTTGAAGCCGTGCGGGCGCGCATGAACGCCATTCGCGACACCACTGCGATGGTTTCGTGGATCTCGTCGGAGAAGAGCGTGACCCTCTTCGAGGAGTGGGGGCGATTCGAGGGGCCGAGGCGAATTCGGGTTGGAGACGAAGTCATCACGGCCGATCGGATCTACATCAACGCCGGAGCGCGCCCACGCGTCCCCGAGATTCCAGGGCTGGAGTCCATTCCATGGCTGGACAACGGCCGACTCCTCGAGGTGACCGAAGTGCCGGAGCATCTGATCATCCTGGGAGGGAGTTACATCGGTCTCGAATTCTGTCAGATCTTCCGAAGGTTCGGCGCGCAGGTAACCGTCATCGAGTCTGGATCGCGGCTCATATTTCGAGAGGATGTCGATGTCGCGGAGTCCATCAAGGACATCTTGGAACTGGAGGGCATCGAATTCCGGCTCGATTCGAAGGTGACGGGCGTGGCCCCAGACGGTGCTGGCGTCGCCGTCACGATCATGCACGACGGCGAGGAGAGTGTGCTCACCGGCTCTCACTTCCTCGTCGCGGTCGGGCGGGTCCCGAACTCGGATCTGCTCGACGCTGAAGCGGCGGGGATCCAGCTCGACGAGCGGGGCTATATCGAGGTCGACGACTTTTGCCTGACCAGCGCGGAGGGTGTCTTCGCCTTGGGTGACATCAACGGGCACGGGGCCTTCACCCACACTTCGGTCAACGACGCCGAGATCGTTCTCGACCAGATGCGCGGCGGCACCAGAAGACTATCGGACCGGATCCCCGTCTACGGGCTCTTCATCGACCCTGCGCTCGGGCGCGTCGGAATGACTGAAACGGAGGCCGTCGCGAAGGGTCACAATGTCTTGAAGGCCACGCGGCCGATGTCTCGAATCAACCGGGCCAAGGAGATGGGTGAAACGCTCGGGTTCGCCAAGCTCCTCGTCGACGCCGATACCGATCTGATACTGGGCGCCGCGATCCTCGGACCCGGTGGCGACGAGATCGTCAACATGTTCGCGGCATACATGTACAGCGGATTGCCGTGCAGGAGCTACCGGAAATCCGTGCTCGTGCACCCGACGATATCCGAACTCATGCCGTGGATGCTGGACACGCTCGCGCCGCTTCCCTAGCAGGGCTCCTCACGGCGCGCTAACATCGTTTCGCGCATCCTACCGTGGAGGGAATCGTGACTTCGTCATCCTGCGGAATCTCTCGCCTCTCACAGAGCATTGCTGTCGCTCTCGCCGCGTGGCTCGCGGTGCCCTCGCTCGGCCACGCGCAGGATCGCGGCAACCCCGATGGGGAATGGCGCTACCAGAGCGCCGACTCGTGGGGCACGAGGTACTCGCCCCTCGACCAGATCGACGCCACCAATTTCAGCGACCTCGAGGTCGCGTGGACGTGGCAGGCTTACAACTTCGGGCCGACCGTCGACTATCAGATGAAGTCCACCCCGACGTACATCGATGGCATCCTGTACACGGTGGCAGGACCTCGACGCACGGTGGTCGCGATCGACCCCGCGACGGGCGAGACGCTGTGGACCTACCGAGAGCCCCACACGACTCGGTGGGAGCGCTCGATGCGCCAGAACTACGGAAAAGGCGTCGCGTACGGTGAGGTCGACGGAAGGGGCGTGATCTTCTTCACGTCGCCGGCCTTCTTCCTGCACGCGCTCGACGCCAAGACCGGACTGCCGCTCGAGGGCTTCGGCTCGCCCGTCCCGCTCGAGGGCTTCCCCAGCACCGGTGTGGTGGACTTGTTGCCCGACCTGCTGGAGGATTGGGGGCCGTGGCAAGCGTGGGACGAGCCGTACGATCCCGACTTCGGCATTCCCCGCGAGCTCGGGTTCATCACGTCGTCGTCACCCCCGATCGTGGTCAACGGCGTCGTCATCGTCGGGAACTCCGCCGAGCAAGGGTACAACCAGACCCGGATCGAGAACGTACCTGGCGACATCCTCGCGTTCGACGCCAAGACCGGCGACTTCAAGTGGAAGTTCCACGTAATCCCGCGTCCCGGCGAGTTCGGGCACGACACATGGGAGAACGACGCGTGGCGCTACACGGGAGACGTCTCTTCGTGGGCCCCGTTGTCGGCCGACCGCGAGCGCGGAATCGTCTACGTCCCCACGAACCCCCCGACCATCGACTACTTCGGAGGCTTCCGTCCGGGTGACAACCTGTTCGGTACGAGCATCATCGCCCTCGATGTGCAAACCGGCGAGCGCGTCTGGCACTTCCAGATCGTCCACAACGACCAGTGGAACTACGACTTGCCGAACGTTCCGATCATAGCGGATCTGATCGTGGACGGGCGCAACGTGCCCGCGGTCATCCAGACGACGAAGACCGGATTGATCTTCGCCTTCAATCGAGAGACCGGCGAACCGATCTGGCCGATCGAGGAACGCGAGGTGTTCCAGACCGAAGTGC
>JADFLD010000101.1 GCA_022564535.1 Gemmatimonadota bacterium | reverse complement strand
CCGAGACCGAAACATGGTGGTGGTCCTGCTCACGAATCGCTTGAATGGAGGCGTGGACCAGAACACCGCATACGTCGATATCGGCCCCCTGCAGCGAGCGATTACGGCGGCGATTACGGGAGGCGACTCCTAGCCGCCTTCGAACGCACAGAGCGAAAACGACGGGCAGCCCGACGCCTTCAGACGGGCCGTGCCGCCCAGGTCGGGCAGGTCCACCACGAAGCACGCCTCGGGCACTCGACCCCCAGCACCCCGGATGAGCTCGACCGCCGCGGTCGCGGTTCCGCCCGTGGCGATCAGGTCGTCGATGAGCAGAACGTTGGCACCCTCCGGGATCGCGCCCACGTGCATTTCCAACCGGTCGCTCCCGTATTCGAGTTGGTAGTCGACGCCGACGACTTCGCCGGGGAGCTTGCCGGCTTTGCGTAGCGGGATGAAGCCGACGCCCAGCTCGTATGCTACGACGGATCCGAAGATGAAGCCGCGGGCCTCGATGCCCGCGACGACATCGATCTTCTTGTCGATGTAGCGATGGACGATGAGGTCGATCGCCATTCGGAGTCCGCGCGGGTCTTCAAGCAGCCCCGTGACGTCACGGAAGAGAATGCCTTGCTTCGGATAGTCCGGAACGGTGCGGATGTAGGACTTGATGGTTGGCATGGGTATGTTCGAGCGGAGGCCACTACGCCGCGCCAACGTACGCCCTTTGGGGATCCGCCGTCCAACCTGGCTCCAGCGTTCCGTTCTCGCCTTCCCACTCAGCGGCGACCCGTGGCGGATGGACGCTGGACGCCGACGACGCGTCACCCCAGGTTGCCGGACCGTTTCCGCCCACCAACACAAACCACCCACTCGGAAGTCGATGGCAATCCAACGGAAGCAGGGCGGCAGGGGCCGGACGATCGGACTCTGGCTCGGACTCGCAGCGTTCCTTTTTCTGATGGCGTTCCCCGTCGATCCGGCGAACGTTCCAGCGAGCCGACTCGCAGCCGTCGCCTTGCTGATGGCCATCTGGTGGGTGAGCGACGCGATCCCTCTCTTCGCCACGGCCCTGCTTCCCCTCATCCTCTACCCGGTTCTGGGCATCATGAGCGGGAGGGCGACCGCACCTGTCTACTTCAACAGCACGATCGTGCTCTTCATCGGTGGCTTCATGATCGCGCTGACCATGGAGAAGTGGGACCTTCACAAGCGCATCGCCCTCAACATCATCCACGCGGTCGGGGGAGGCCCGACCCGCATCGTGCTCGGCTTCATGCTCGCCTCGGCGTTCCTGTCGATGTGGATCTCGAACACGGCCACAGCCGTGATGATGGTCCCGATCGGCCTGGCGATGGTCCTCCAGATCGAGGACGAATTCGGCAAGGAGCGGACTCACAAGTTCGCCGTGGGCCTCATGCTCGGCATCGCATATGCGTGCTCGGTCGGCGGCCTCACCACGCTCGTCGGCACACCGCCGAACCTGTCCTTCGTGCGTATCTTCGAAATCATCTTCCCAGATGCTCCGCCGATCGCGTTCGGACAGTGGATGGTGATGTCGCTTCCGATCGGTATCGTGCTCCTCGTGGTCGCTTGGCTTCTGATCACGCGCGTCTTCTACCGCGCGTCGGACGAGATCGAAGTCGATCGCGACGTCGTGACGAGAGCGCGGGACGCGCTCGGAGCCATCTCGTTCGAGGAGAAGACCGTGCTCGCGGTCTTCGCCAGTACCGCGCTGCTCTGGGTCTTTCGCGTCGACCTGCAGGTGGGCATCGGCACGATCCCGGGTTGGTCGCGTCTCCTTCCGTTCCCGGAGATGATCGACGACGGCACAGTCGCCATCGCGATGGCCTCGCTGCTGTTCTTCATCCCGACGAAGGACAGGAGCAAGGGCGCAGATCGAATCATGGGCCCGGACGTCATCCCACGCCTCCCCTGGAACATCGTCCTGCTCTTCGGCGGGGGCTTCGCGCTCGCGGCCGGTTTCCAGCAGACCGGCCTCGCACAGATCGTCGGCAATCAGTTCGAGGTGCTCGCGAGTCTCCCGACGTTCCTGATGATCCTCCTTGTGTGCCTCGTGCTCACATTCCTGACCGAGCTGACGAGCAACCTGGCGACCACAGAGATGATCCTGCCGATTCTGGCATCCGTGGCGGTCGTCACCGAAACCCACCCGCTCATCCTGATGATCCCCGCTACGCTGTCGGCATCGTGTGCATTCATGATGCCCGTGGCGACGCCACCCAACGCCATCGTCTTCGGCAGCGACCGGATTTCGGTTGGCGAGATGGCCCGCATCGGCATCGTCCTGAATCTGGTCGGAGCCCTGCTCATCTCGGCCGTCGTGTTCACTGTCGGAACCGTGGTATTCGACATCGACCCGTCAGTCCTGCCGGAGTGGGCCACGTCGATCTCCAGCGGAGTGGAAGGCTAGCCGAGAAACGTCTACGCCTTCCGGGGTACTGGACCAGACACTCGCCTTGGAGCAGATCACGTGAAGACCGCGATCATCGCCGGATGCCGTACCGCCTTCATGCGCTCGGGCACCGCGATCGCCGATCTGTCGGCGATCGAGCTGGGCAAGGTCGCCGTACGCGATGCCCTGGCTCGCAGTGGACTCAAGGGTGCTCAGGTCGATCACCTGATCTACGGGACGGTGGTCCACGATACGCAGGCACCGAACATCGCTCGCGAGGTCGGGCTGGCGGTCCTTCCGAAGAACGTCCCTGCCGTATCCGTTTCTCGCGCCTGTGCGTCCGCCAACCAAGCGATCGCGGACGCCGCTCAGATGATCGAAGTCGGCCAGGCGGACGTCGTGATCGCGGGGGGCGCGGAGTCGCTGTCACGCATTCCGATCACCGTGAGCGACAAGCTCTCCAAAGCGTTGGTCGCGGCCTCCAGAGGAAAGACGCTGGGTCAGCGGCTCGCGCCGTTCCGCTCCATCCGCCCACGCGATCTCGTTCCCGTGACGCCGGCGATCGCGGAGGTCACGACCGGCGAGACCATGGGTGCGTCGGCTGAGCGCATGGCGAAGGAGAACGGCATCTCCCGCGAGGATCAGGACGCGTGGGCCCTACGCTCTCACGAACTGGCCGCCGCTGGCACGGACGACGGCCGGCTGACCGCCGAGATCGCCCCGGTCTATGGGCCGCCAAACTTCGAGACGGTGGTGACACGAGACAACGGTATCCGTCGGGACACTTCGCTGGAGAAGCTCGCCAAGCTGAGGCCCGCGTTCGATCGCCGTCACGGTTCCGTGACCGCCGGGAACTCCTCACCGCTGACCGACGGCGCGTCGGCGGTCGTTCTCATGAACAGTGAGAAGGCTGCCGCAGAAGGCATCGAACCCCTCGGCTTCGTCCGCAGCTGGGCGTGGACCGCACTCGATCCAGCCGCCCAACTCCTGCAAGGGCCCGCGTACGCTGCGCCCTTGGCTCTCGACCGGGCAGGACTCTCCATGAAGGATATCGGTCTCATGGAGATGCACGAGGCCTTCGCAGCCCAGGTGCTCTCGAATCTTCAGGCCCTCTCTTCCGGGAAATTCGCAGAGGAGGAGCTCGGTCGCTCGTCGGCCGTGGGGCACCCGGACCTCGACCTCATCAACGTAATGGGGGGGTCCCTGTCGATCGGGCATCCATTCGGCGCGACCGGGGCCCGACTCACGGTCACGATCCTGAACGAGATGGGGCGCCGCGACGTGGAGTTCGGTCTGATCACAGTCTGCGCCGCCGGAGGCATGGGCTTCGCGATGGTGGTCGAACGCGGCTGACGGCCCAACGAACGACGGCCCGAGCGGAGAGTCCGCCCGGGCCGTCGTGTTCCCAGAGAAGCTATCTCAGTCGATCAACCACCTCCGGCCGGAGCCGGACCACCCGCCGCACCTGCCCAATTCACGGCGTTCTCCCAAAGTGCCTGGGTGTCGCCGGTCGCGGAGGCGCCGGCCGCCGGGAAGAGGCTCACGGCGACAATGCGCTGACCCCCGGGCAGAACCCGGTAGCCGATGAGTGGCGCACCGTCACTCCAACTCGCCACGACGATCGTCCCCGACCGCGCCGTGACACCGCTCGAGTATCCCACGGTCGACGTAAGAGTGTTCACGCCAACCGTCAGCGGATGGGCCACGAGGGTGTTCGTGTCGAGTGTGACGAGCGTATACGTCGCACCGCCATCACTCGCGAAAGGATCGACGGCCTCGAGCGCGCCCCATCCCGGTGACCCGAGCCCGCCGTCCCTGCGACCCTGCCAATAGAAGGAACCGATGACGACGTTCCCACCGAGATTGACGTAATCGGCGATCTCGGTACCGAGAGCCACTGACTCGTCGAACAATCCGTTCATGAATAACAGCACGATGTCGTACTGCTTCAACAAATCGATGCCCGGCAACTGGTTCACATAGAAGAACGTCGAGATCGCTAGGTTCGGGTCGTTCGAAAGCATGGTTTCGACGATATCGGTCTCGTTAAAGTCCCCGCCGGACACGACGAGAACGCTCGTTCCACAGACCGTGCTACTGGTGCCGAAGTCCGCCACGATCGCATCGCTGGCCGACGCGACAGTCACCGTGCGGAAGCCGGGGCATACGAAAGAACTTCCAGGGGGCGTCGGCTGCACGTCGTAGGTGCCCAACGGGACGTCAACGAACAGATACGTCCCATCGATCTCTGTCGAAACCGCAGCGATCATCGATGCGCCTTGAAGGTCTACGCTTACGCCCCCGACCGGATCCCCATTCGCGTCCGAAATCGTACCGCGGATGCCCGGGCCCGTGTAGCGGATCTCGAGCTCGATCGGGGTCGCGGTTACCCCGTCATCGAACGAAGTAGTGTGTACGGAACGGTATACCTCGTTCCCGCCGACGTAGGCGATCAGCGTGATGGTCACCCTTCGACCAAATAGGTCATCCGGCACGTCGATGTCGAGCGTATGAAGGAGTCCGCCAGGCGTGATGTCGATCGTGTCGACAACCAGCACCTCTTGCGTGAGCGAGTCGACGATGACGACGGTATACCTGTCCACGAGGTCGAACACGTCACCCAGCGCGTCCATCTCATCCTGAGACACCGCCTGGGGGCCTACGACCGCGAGTTGGAGCGAAACACCGCCCGAGGCCTCCGGGCCGACCGCGTCCACGCACGAGTTGGCCGCTAGCGCGAGGAGCAGCGCAGCGAACGGACGGCTCATCTTGATCATGACCCGCCTCCCTTGATCTGGATGGCGATCGTCCCGTAGTAGCCATCCCACAACGCGCCCTCACGACCGGTGAATTTCCCGCCGCTCGCCTCGATCTTGAGCGGTCCCAGGCCAAGACCAACGCCACCCGTGAGTGCCCCGAGGCCGTCGGGCGCCCGGGCCATACCAGCCCGTAATGTCAAGAGCGGGAGCTTCTGCTCGATCCCGATCGATATGCGCTCGTCCCACGCAGAGGCGTACCGGCCTCGGGGGGACACCTTGATGCCCACCGCTTCGAGGCTCGTACCGCCCGCCTGCCAACCGAGCCCCGCCCGGAACACCTGGGGGAAGTACGACTCTTCGAACAGACCCCGCGAAGCTTCGTAGACCGCAAGGCTGACGGCATTCGGCGTGACCGGTTCGGTCTCGAACCGATCGAGGAGGTCGATGAAGTCCTCCGCATCGTCGAAGTCCTGGTCGGTGAACGTCGCACTGTGCGACACCAGTCCCTCGTCCCATGTCATACGCTGAACGACGTTCGTACCGGACACCGCTGCTCGGAATCCGGCCGGCAGGGCCAGCGAGAATCCGATGTCCAAGCCGTATCCGGTGCCGGTTGTCGCTTCCACCGCAACGGTTTGCACTGAGAGTGGAGTACAATCCGGAGGCAGCGGGTCTCCGATGCAACTCAAGTCGATCTCGGGCTCGAAGAACCGGCCGCTGATCATCCCGTGGCCCATGACATAACGGCCACCCACGCCAACCGAGAGCAAGCCGCCCAGCGTAGTGCCGTACGACACGGTCACTTCGGAGAAAGACGTCGTGCGCCACCCGGTGTTTCCAACCGCGTAGCTCTGAATATTCTCCTGGACGAAACCGTTGCCGATGAGATCGGCCAACTCCTTGCTGAGCGTCATCTCAGAGAGAAATCTGCTCCGGACGCGAATCCCGATCGGTCCAATCGCGATGCCGACCGTGGGGAGCGGAGTCGTGGGCGTCGGAAGTTCTGCCTTCTCGGCGCCCCACGCGGTAGCATACCCTTCGCTGACCGCCGAGAGTCGGAAACCGTCGCTCGGCAAGTTGTTGATGATCTGAGCGACGTCGAGATCCCCGGCCCCGAGAACGTCCTCACCGAGGATCGCTAGGATCTCGTCGAAGGTCGCGCCAAGGCTGATCGCGGAAACGCCCACTTCGACGGTAAGAAAGGTCCAGCCGCCGGCCCATCCCAAGTTCGCCGGATTCCACTCGACGGCGTCAACCCCGGTCGCGAACACCATACCGCCCCCTCCCATCGCGACGGACCGGGCGCCGGGTGACATCTGAGCGATGACCCCGTTCGGGGAAGCGAGGAGCGCTCTCAGCGCTCCGACGATGGCGGCTCGTCTCATCGGCGTAGCCTTATGTGTGCGACGATGACACCGATCTCGATGCTGCCATCCTCGTTTTCGAATTCGACCTCGGCGTCGAGCCGGATCGTGAGCATCTCAGTCGTCCCGATTCCGGTGATCCCGAACTCGATATCGAGATCCGCGGAGGCTACCGGATCACCGCTCGAGTCGGTTGCGGACCCGAGGAGCATCACGCTCCCGGTAACCTGAACCGTCGTCGTGGAAGGGGCGGTAAACGGCCCTGTCGTTACCCCATCCTCAATGTCGTAGCCAGTGACGACGCTGTTGAGGCGTGCCCGGAGATCGCCGTCGATGGAGATCGACCCGACCAGGCTGGTCGGAACGCCGAATTGGTCGAAGGTCAGGAAGTCGAAATCGGCCTCTACCGTGGGGTTGAGAAGGAAGAGGTCGTCACCCAAGCGCGACCTCACAACGTCATCGGCCCATACACGAATGATCCCGGACGTAAAGCATTGACGGACCGTTGGGGCGCAGGTCGCAGCGAACGCGAGGCCGCCGTGGCTGGACGGAGACGGCCCCGACGGAGCCGGAGGTGCGGTAGGCGGCGGCGGGAACGAACCTCCGAGAA
>JADFLD010000100.1 GCA_022564535.1 Gemmatimonadota bacterium | reverse complement strand
CCACTCTTCGCGAACGTAGGGTACTTCTCCAATACACTGCTCGGAGCCGCGTTCGTGCTCGCGATGGGACTCATCGTCTGGCGCTTCATTCCGGAGCCGGGTGTGGCGACCGCCTAGTCGCGACTGGCCCCGAATGACACCCCTGTCGGCCATCCCACCTAGGTCTATCTTTCCGCTCTCGCCCTTGACCCCTCGATCCCGCTGATACCGCGTTGAGTCCGGACTCCCCAGACACGGTTCGCGTCCTGTACGTGGAAGATGCCTTCGACCAGGCCCTCTTGGTGAAGGCGTTCTTCAAGACGCTCCCCAAATTCACGGTGACGCACGCGCAAGACGGTGATCGGGCGCTCAAGCTGATCGAAGACCAGCGCTGGGGCCTGCTCGTCACGGACCTCAACCTCCCGGGGAGCGACGGCTTCAGCGTCATTCGGACGATGCGCGCGAAGTCTCCGCAGACCCCCATCCTCGTCACCACCGGCTACACGCAGCCACACTACGAGGAGCAGGCCCTGAGGGCCGGCGCCGACCAGGTGATGATCAAACCCCTCATCCACGACGACTTCGTCCGTCGGGTCCAGGGGATGGTTCTGAAGAGTGACGTACCCTCCGAGACCGGCGACGTCGTGGTCCTCGTGATCGAAGGAAGGCTCGGCGACGCGGAAATGGGGTGTGGCGGCGCGATGATGCGCGCCACCGAACACAGTGCCTCCGTAATCGTGATCCCCATCCTCCACAGTGCGGATGCCACCATCCAGGCCGAACTCAAGGCTGCCTCGATCGCCGCCGACATTCTCGGCTTCGAATTGAGAGTCGACCGAACGCTCTTTGGTGACCCGACGGGCCAGAAGGACTTGATCGAACGCACGATCAACGAGCTCCGGCCAACGACGGTGTACGTGCCCGCGCCCGACGATCGTGATCCGTCCCGGTATGAGGCCTCCACAATCGCTCGAGCTGCCGCCGAGGAGGTGGGTGCTGTATTCGGGTACGAGACCGCGACGACCGGACTCGACTTCACACCCTCGCACTTCGTGGACATACGGGCCCAGATGGTCATGAAGCTGGAGGCGCTCTCGGCGTACCAATCGGTCGGCGCCGCCCGGGTGGACCTCCGACCACGCATGGCCCAGGCGTACGCACGGTACTGGGGTCGGTTCAAGGACTTCACCGAGGTCGAGGCGTTCGAGCAGGTGCGGTGAAAAGGGTTCGTCCGATGGTATCGGCCGCAGCCAGCGTCCTGGCCATGCTGGGCACGGTCATGACGCCCACGGCTGCGCAGGAGCCGGACCCGATCCCCGCCGGCGTCGCCCCGCCGCCGGGCGTCTACGCCCCCGGCGTGGACGTCGTGCACTACGAGGTCGAGGTCGGCCTCGGGCTCGGCATCCTGTGGTTCGAGGGAATCACCCGAATCCGCGTCGCGGTCGAGACCGAAGCCCCGACGCTTCCGCTCGACTTTTCGGGGCTCACGATCAACGGAGTGGCGCTGGGGGGAGCCGACACCGGGTACACCCACGAAGACGGCGTCCTGCGCGTGCCGCTAACCGGGTCCCGGGCGGGCGACACGGTGGAAGTCACGATCCGTTACGAGGGCGTTCCCGACGACGGCCTCATCCTTCGTGAAAACATCCACGGGGACCCGACGGCCTTTGTGGACAACTGGCCGAACCGGACCCGGTTCTGGATGCCGAGCGTCGACCACCCCTCGGACAAGGCGACGGTTCGCTACACGATCCACGCGCCGGTCGAGTGGAAAGTCATCGCGAACGGGCACCTCGTCACCGAGGCCGTTCCGACCCCCGCTGGTGCGATCGGACCCACGGGCGACCGCCGCACATGGATCTGGGAGGTCGGCGTTCCGATATCGACCTACAACATGGTCATCGGTGCGGCAGACATGGAAGTTCGCACCGTCGGCCTCGCCGCCTGCGGCAAGGCACCGGCTTCACGCCGAGACGACGGCTGCATCGAGGTGACGTACTGGGCGTACCCACAGGACATCGACACGGCCGAGCCTTCGTTCCGACGCGCCGCCGAGATGGTCGACTACTTCACCGACCTCATCGGCCCCTTCCCATTCGAGAAGCTCGCCAACGTTCAGTCGGCGACGCGCTTCGGCGGTATGGAAAACGCGTCGGCGATCTTCTACTCGGAGCGCGGAATCGCGAGCGGGCGGAGCATGGAGGGCACCGTGGCGCACGAGATCGCGCACCAGTGGTTCGGCAACGCGGTGGCTGGGGCGAACTGGCACCACCTGTGGCTCTCGGAGGGCTTCGCGACGTACTTCGGCGCCCAATTCTTCGAAGCGACCGCAGGTGTCGAGGACTTCCGGCGGCGAATGGAGCAGAACCGTCAGAGAATCCTGGGACCCGGCGAGGCCGATCGTCCGATCTACGATCCGGAGGAGACCGACCTCTTCGCCCTGCTCAACCGGAACAGCTACCAGAAGGGCGCGTGGGTCTTGCACATGCTGCGTGGCATCGTCGGGGACGACGACTTTTTCGCGGGCATCCGTGAGTATTATCGGCGTCACCTCCACACGGCGGTACTCACCGAGGACTTCCAGGCGGTCATGCAGGACGTATCGGGCCGCGACCTGGATTGGTTCTTCCAACAGTGGATCTACGAGCCCGGCTACCCGACTTTCGACGTCGACTACACGTGGATTCCCAATCAGTCGGGCCCAGGCGGCAGCGTCGACGTGACGATTCGCCAGGTGCAGGCAGCGAGCTGGCCCACATTCCGGGTTCCCATGGAGATCCTCGTGATTACCGCCGACGGGCGGGTGCGTAAGCGAGTCGATCTCTCCCAGCGCGAGACTGTCGTCCACCTGGAACGTGTGCCGAGCGAGCCTACGAGCGTCGTTCTCGATCCGGACGGGTGGGTCCTCAAGGGCGGGTAGGAGCTTCGACACCGGCAACCCGGTCCTGGGCCACAAGCATCTCGGCGCAGAGGAGCGTCCCGCCCGCGGCGCCACGGAGCGTGTTGTGGGAGACCGTTACGAACTTGAGCCCGAGCAGAGGGCACGGGCGGAGCCGGCCGACCGAGCACGCCATTCCGCCTCCGAGAAGTCGGTGAAGCCGCGGCTGCGGCGCGTCCGGCTCCTCGACGTACACGACCGGGCGTTCGGGGGCCGACGGAAGTCCCACCGTGTGCGGCAGGGCGGCGAAGTCCGCCCACGCCGCCCGTACCTCGTCCATGGAAGGATCGCCGTCGAGCGCGACGGACACGCACAGGGTGTGTCCGTCGACCACCGGAACCCGTGTACACTGGGCGGACACGGTGATGTCCGCGTACACGACCTCGCTGCCACGGACGCTGCCCAGGATCTTCCGGGTCTCGATCTCTATCTTCTCCTCCTCGCCGGAGATGAATGGGATCACGTTGTCGAGCAGCTGCAAGCTCGACACACCGGGGAGCCCCGCACCCGAGACAGCTTGGAGTGTCACCACGTGGACCTTGCGAACCCCGAACGCGCGGTGGAGTGGCGCGAGGGCCAGCGTGAGGCCGATGGTCGAACAGTTCGGATTGGTGACGATCCCGCCTCCGTAGTCCTGCGCTGCCAGGAGGTCCAGGTGTTCTGGATTCACCTCCGGCACGAGCAACGGCACGACGGTGTCCATGCGGTGGTTCTTGGCGTTCGATACCACCATCGCGCCCGCCCTCGCGAAGTCCTCCTCTACCGGCCCTGCGACCGACGAGTCAAGCGCCGAAAAGACGAGTGGGACGTCTCCGGCCACCTCGGTCACGTCTACGATGGTCCCACGCACGCCCCTGGGAATAGGCGACGGCAGCACCCAACGGGCCGCATCCCCGTACGCTCTCCCCGCCGACCGCTCGGACGCGGTGAGCCGGACGATCCTGAACCAGGGGTGCTCCTCGAGCAGCGACACGAGCCGTTGGCCCACGCTGCCCGTCGCGCCGAGGACCGTCACCGGGATCCGTCCGTCCGCAGCGCCCGACGCTTCCGTTCCCATCATGTCTCCGTTCTCCTGGGAGGGCGCGCCCTCGAGGCGCGCATGATATCAGCCAGGACCCCCGCCGCGGTGACCTCGTGACCGGCGCCGGCACCCCGGATCACTAGGGGCCTCTTGTACCGATCGGTGCGAATCGCGACGAGGTTGTCCGTGCCTCGAAGCTCGTGGCAAGGGTGGGACCCGTCGATCTCGACGAGCCGGACCCGTACGCCGTCATCATCCAACGAGGCCAGGTGGCACAGCCGGGTTCCGGAGCTCCCCGCCTTGGCGCGCAGCGCGTCGAAGTGTTCGTCGGCCGTTGGAAGCCACTCCATGAACTCATCGACGGACAGATCCTTCCAGTCTTCGCCCGGCAGGAGCGCCTCAAACCGCACATCCTCAGGCTCCAGGACACGCCCGGACTCACGGGCCAGAATTACCAGCTTCCTCAGCACGTCCGTGCCGGACAGATCGTCTCGGGGATCGGGCTCGGTGTAGCCGAGCCCACGAGCGTCGCGCACGGCCTCGCTGAAGGGGCGGCCCTTCATCACTTCGTCCAACAGGAATCCGAGGGTTCCCGAGAGCACGCCCTCGATCGACACGATGCGGTCCCCGGTCTCGACGAGCTTCTCAAGCGTGCCGAGGACGGGCAGACCGGCTCCGACCGTCGTCTCCAGGTAGGCGCGCGCGCCTTCGGGGCGGGGCGTTCGGATCTGTTGGTACAAGTCGTAGGATCGGGAAAAGGCTCGCTTGTTCGCGGCCACGTCCGCCACCCCTGCGTCGAGGAGCTCGGCGTACCTGTCCGGGAGCCCCGCGTCGGCCGTGCAGTCGACGAAGATCCGGAGCGGGCCCGGACCGGACAGAGCCGCGTTCACCAGATCCTGACCGCTCCCCTCGTGGCCGTCGTGGGGAGGACCCCAATCTTCTTCGGGGATTCCCTCTTCGTCCACCCGGCACCAGCGTGAACCGGCGAGGCCCACGACCTCGAGAGAGACCCCGGATTCGGCTCCGGTGCCGCGTACGTCAGCCAGTTGCCGGAGCAGCGCTCGGCCCACGCCGCCGATGCCCGCCACATACACTCGCGCCTGGGACGCAAAGGAGGTGAAGAAAGCTCGATGCAGCGCGCGCACGGCCGACTCCATGTCCGGCCCATCGACCACGAGGGAGATGTTGAGCTCCGAGGATCCCTGCGCGATCACGCGCACGTTCAGGCCTCGTTCTCCGAGCACGGAGAAGAGTCGCCCGGCGATGCCCGGAGTGTCCCTCATCCCCTCCCCGACGACCGCCACCACCGAGCGGTCGAGCTCCACCACCAGCTCGTCGATGAGCCCGACCTCTCGTTCCAGGGCGAATTCGTCGTTCACGGCCCGGCACACGGAATCGAGTGACGCGGGGTCCACCGCGAAGCAGATCGAGTGCTCGCTGGACGCCTGACTGATGAGCACGACGCTGACACGGTCGCGGGCCAGGGCGCGGAAGAGCCGTTCGGCGATACCCGGCACACCGACCATGCCGTCGCCTTCGAGCTGGAGCAGAGCCACTTGGCGAATGGAGGAGATGCCACGCACGGGGCGGGTCGCGGGTCGCGCTCCGGGCGCGCCGACCCAGGTGCCGGGAAACGCGGGGCGGAGCGTGTTGCGAATGAGGAGTGGCACACCTTGCTCCCGCGCCGGGTGCACCGAGCTCGGATGCACGACCTTGGCCCCGAAGTGCGACAGTTCCAACAATTCGTCGAAGCTGAGCGACTCCAGTGAGAACGCCTCAGGCACGATCCGTGGATCCGCGCTCATGATGCCGTCCACGTCGGTCCAAATCTCCACGCGGTCGGCGCCGAGCATGGCTCCGAGTAGTGAGGCCGTGTAGTCCGAGCCCCCGCGGCCCAACGTGGTGGCCTCTCCCGCGGCGGTAGCGGCGATGAACCCGGTGACGACCTGCAGCGGTTCCGCCGAGCCGAAATGGTCACGTACGCGTACGCGCGACACGTCCAGCAGCACGCGCGCGTCGCCGAACGTGTCGTCCGTCGTGAGAAGCGTGCGGGCGTCACACGCGGCCGCCGCCACACCGGCCTGGCGAAACGCCGCCGCCAACAGTGTCGAAGAGACCAACTCACCGACGCCGAGAACGCTGTCCAACGTACGGGCGGTGCACTCGCGGACGAGAGAAATCCCGTGCAGGAGGTCACGAAGGTCCTCGGTCCACCCTGCCAGCGCGGCGATGACTTCCGCGTCGCCACCGAGCTCCGCGGCCGCCTCGTCGTGTCTGCGAAAGACTCCTTCGAGCGCGAGCTCGTACCCTCGGTCCCCTGCGGCCGCGGCCTCCACGGCGCCCGCGAGCGCATCGGTCACGCCCCCCATCGCGGACACGACGACGACGCGGCGCGCGTCCCCGGACGCTTCGGCGGCGATGTCCACGCCAACGCGGCGCGCGGCCCGAGTGTCCCGCGCCGCGCCCAGTTCCGACGCTCCTGGAGCGTTCGCGAGCCCAAGCTCGTTTCGGCCGCCCGGGCCCGGGCAGCCGCCACCGGCCCCGAAGAGCTTAGCGAGAGCGAATTCCTGGCCCTGGATATGTTGACCAAGACCGAGGTCGTGACCGTCGGCGAACTCCAGAAATCGATCGGCATCCTGCCGGCCCAGATGTCCCGTCTGCTTCGCGGGCTGGAGGACAAGAGCGGAACGGGCCTGGTGGCCTCGAGCATTAACCCCCAGGATCGGCGGAAGGTCGATGTGACCATCACGGACGACGGGGCAGGTTGCGACGACCCGGAAATCCTCCGCACGGTCGGTTCGACGACCAGCGACCTCCACCGGGAGCTGCGCGGACGGTTCGGGCACGGCCTGATCGATTTCATCTGTCTCTGCGAGACGGTGGAGATCGTGACGCTCCGGAACCGCCTGGTCTTCGATGCGAAGGGATGCGATGTCAACGTGAAACGGAAGGCGTTTCCGGGATTGACCCTGACCGCGACCTTCCGGCACGACGGCGAAGGGTTTGACGATCTGGCACGCTACTTCGCGTGCCTGATTCTTCCCGACGGGGTGAAGTTCGGCGGTTCGCTGGCCAAAGTGGCCCGCTTCGACGCGAAGAGCGAGCGGTTGATCGTCAACGGATCATCGCATCCCAAGAAAGAGCAGCGCCACCTCATTCCCGCCGAACGCGATGCAATGCTCAAACTCGT
>JADFLD010000099.1 GCA_022564535.1 Gemmatimonadota bacterium | reverse complement strand
CCAAGTCCGACAGACGACGCACCCTGTGGGCAAGAAAAACTCGAGGAGGTCCGCAGCCCACGTGCCAGGGGTCAAGCGGGTTGCTGCTCCTGAACGGCCGCACGCATGACATCTACGGGCGCGCTTTGGCCCCACCATCGCTCGAACGACGCCGCACCCTGCTGAACGAGCATCTCGAGGCCATCCGTCGCCCGAATGCCTGCCGCCTCCGCCGCCCGGACGAAGGGCGTCCCCCGGCTGCCGTATACGAGGTCCATGGCCGCGCCGGCTCGGTGGAGCATGGTGAAATCGAGCGGGGAAGGATCGTCCGGGTCCAGTCCGAGTCGGGTGGCGTTGACCACGAGGTCGACATCTTCGCCCTCGAGCTCACGCAGGATCGGCACGACCCGCACCCTGTGGCCTCCGATACGCCGCGCGACCGCACGGGCCCGGTCAGCGGTCCGATTGTACAGGAGAACCTCCTCGGCCCCGTCGTCGAGAAGTCCGAGAAGCGCGGCGCGGGCGGCTCCACCGGCACCGAGCAGAAGAACGCGAATCCCCTCGGGCGAGCCCTCGAGGAAGGTCCCCAACGCCCGGCGGAATCCGTCGACATCGGTGTTCTCGCCATGAAGCTTCCCGTTCTCATCGCCCCAGAACGTGTTGCACGCACCGGTTCGCCGAACGGCTTCGCTCCGGACATCCAGATTCGAGGCCGCCTTTTCCTTGTGCGGCAGCGTGACGTTCCCGCCGCCTCCCGCCCGCGCGAGGCCCCGCATGAAGCCGCTGAGGTCATCCGCCGCACAGCGGACCGCGACATAGACTCCGTCCACTCCCGCCGCAGCGAATGCCGCGTTTTGAATCTGAGGAGAAGCAGAGTGGCCCACCGGGTCACCCAGCAGGGTCAGCACCCTGGTACGCGCGGTCACTTTCATGGCTCAATCATCGGTTCGAGTCGTTCGAGCACACGCTCGATCAGGTCGTCGAGAAGGTCGAATGTCTCGGAGTATTCCTCGTCGGGTCCCCCGATCGGATCGGGAACCCCAGACGCGACGCTCCTTCCCGCGTCCCGACGCGCGAAGGAAGTGATCATGGCAGCCTGATCCCCCGCTCCGAGTTCTATCACGCGCATGAGATGACCGTCCGACATCGTGAGAATGAGGTCCGCGGACGCGCTGCGCTCGAGCGTGAGCCGGCGGGAGGAATGCCCGGAGAGGTCGAGCCCGCGCGCACCGGCGGCGCGCACCGCGCCCGCCGACGCCGGACTTCCATCGGACGCGCCCACCCCGGCCGACTCGACCTCGACCCTACCCCATCCCAACTCGGAGAGCCTATGTCGTGCGATCACCTCCGCCATCGGACTTCGGCAGGTATTGCCCGTGCAAACGAAGAGCAGCCGAAACGACCGCGACTCACTCGGATGGTTGTCCATGGATCTCCGGTATCACGCATCGGAGCCGACCCATCGGCACGGTCCCCTCGCGCAATATCACTGGCTCGTTCCTTGTGCAATCCACTACGGTGGACGGCCCCGAGGGTGGAAGAGTACCTGCGTCCAGCACAAACACGTCAACCCCTCCGAGCCGCTGCAGGAGATCGCCAGCTCCGTAGCCCGATGAGACGGGAGGCTCTCCGGGAGCGTTGAGACTCGTCGAAGTCAGCGGCGCTCCCAATTCGGCGACGAGCCGCGTGGTGACCGGGTGGGAGCTCACGCGCACGCCGACGCTTCCTGTTTCCTCGCTCCGGACGCCGGACGGGAAGATACGGTCCGGGTCCCCGAGGACCAGAGTGACGGGCCCCGGCCAAAACATTTCAGCCAAGGCGCGAGCGGCGGCGGTCCAGCGCAAGCTTTTGACGCTGTCCGCCGAGTCGACCAGAACGATCAGGGGCTTGTCCGATGAACGGCTCTTGAGCTGCTGGACTCGTTGGATACCCTCCGTTGAGCACACGCTACCCAGTCCGTACACCGTCTCGGTCGGGTAGGCGATGACGCCCCCACCGCGCACGAAGTCGACGACCGAGGACAGGTCGGCTTCAGGGTCCGCGCGCAGATCGATCGTCCGCAGCCCAGGCGTCACGGGCTCTTCCTGGCTCGAAGGATCGCCTCCGCCAGCGCGAGGTCGCCGGGGCGGGTCACCTTGATGTTGGATGGCCCTCCGTCGACCATCCGGACGCGGCCCCCCGCGCGCTCGACCAGCGCGGCGTCGTCCGTCGCCGAAACCCCCTCCTGCTCGTACGCCCGGCGCAGCATGTCGGCTGGAAATACCTGAGGTGTTTGGGCGTGCCAGAGCGTCGATCGATCCGGCGTGGCAACGATATAGGCGTCGGTGTCCACCGCCTTCATCGTGTCCACGGCCGGACATCCCGCCACGGCACCCACCCCGGTGGACGCGAGGTCGATACACGCCCGGACCACGTCCTCCGTGACCAGAGGGCGCGCGGCATCGTGGACCGCGATCACCGTCACGTCATCGGGGAGCACCGCCAGGGCGAGTCCGACGGACTCGGCGCGAGACGCCCCACCCGCAACGACGCGGACGCGGACGTCGAGCTCCGTGAGCCAACTCGGCGGATCGGCGGCGTCCTCGGCGCCAAGCGCGACCACGACCGCAACGACCCGAGCGTCGGCGAGGAATGGGCGCAAGGCATGAAGCAGGATCGGCTCGCCCGAGAGCTCGATGAAGGGCTTACGGGACCCGCCCAGGCGCCGACCGGACCCGGCGGCAGGGACGGCAACCCCCACGCGAGGGACGCGATGTGGGGACCGCTCTGAGGCGGTCCCGGCTTCAGTCATGGTCCGAAGCCGGTATCCATCTCCTGCGGGGCACCGCCCTGCTTCGGGGCCACCGAGTCGAAACGCGTATAGGCCTTCTGGAAGTAAAGTTGCACGACGCCGGTCGGTCCGTTCCGCTGCTTGCTCACGATCAACTCCGCCTTGCCTTCCAGTTCCTCGCGGTTCTCCATCGAAGCGTAGTACTCAGGGCGGTACAGGAACATGACGATATCGGCATCCTGCTCGATCGAGCCGGAATCACGCAGATCCGACAGCATCGGGCGCTTGTCGGTTCGCTGTTCGGGGCCACGGCTGAGCTGCGACAGCGCCACGACTGGAACGTCGAGCTCACGTGCCAGCGCCTTGAGGCTTCGTGAGATCTCGCTGACCTCCTGCACGCGGTTCTCCGATCTGCCGCTGCTCGACATGAGCTGCATGTAGTCGATCAGGATCATGCCGAGATCCTTGCCATCGGACTTGAGCTCGGACTGGAGCCTCCGCGCCTTCGCTCGAATTTCCAGAACGTTGGCCCCCGGCTGGTCGTCGATCCAGATCGGGGCGGTGTTCAGGTGGCCGGCAGACTGCGCGAGTCGCTGGTGCTCCTCCTGCGAGAGTCGTCCCCTCCGCAGTTTCTGAGCGTCGATGCGGCCTTCGGCGCAAAGAAGTCTCTGCACCAGCTGTTCCGCCGACATCTCGAGCGAGAAGATGGCGACTGGAATCTGGTGCAGGATCGCGGCGGTCGCCGCGATGTTCAGCGCGAGCGACGTCTTTCCCATCGACGGACGTGCCGCAATGATGCAGAGGTCACCCTTCTGAAAGCCGGTCGTCATGCGGTCGAGGTCGGGGAACCCGCTGGGCACTCCAGTGATGCCGGAATCGGACTCCTGAAGCCGCTCGATGTGCTCGAACGTCGACCACAGGATCTCCTTGATCCAGACGAAGCCCGTCCGCTTGTGACTCTCGGCGACCTGGAAGATCCGCGCCTCCGCCTGGTCGAGGATCTCGTCGACTTCCCGCTCCCCCTGGTCGTATACGTCGCGGATGATCTGCGACGATTGCTCGACCAGTCTCCGCAGCAACGCCTTGTCGCGAACGATGCGCGCGTGGTACTCGATGTTGGCAGCCGTCGGGACCGCGTCGACCAGCTGTCCCAGATAGTCGAAGCCCCCGGAGGAGTCCAGCTCGCCGGTCTTCTTGAGCTCTTCCGAGACGGTGATCACGTCGATCACGTCGCCACGCTCGAAGAGGCGCACCATGGCCCGGTAGAGCCGCCGATTGCCCTCCCGATAGAACATCCCGTCGCTGACGAACTCGATCGAGCGGGTGACCGCTTCCCGGTCGATGAGCATGCCGCCCAGGACCGCCGTTTCGGCCTCCAAAGAGAATGGAGGCGTGCGATCGAACATCGTTTGAGGAAAGGTCGGGGAGGCTTCCATCCAACTCTACTTCGGACGCGGCGGGGAACGGACGAGGGGTTACATAGTAGCGCGCCAGGTCGCCGGCGTCATGTCCGGCCCGCCCGGACAGCAGCTTAATCGCTTTCGCCGTCGAGCACACTCCGAAGGAGCTGGAGGTCATCCCAGAACGACCGCGTCCACTTCGCGTTCCGAAGAAGGGCCGCAGGATGATACGTGACGACGAGAGGCACACCGTGATAACGGTGGACCTTCCCGCGGAGCTTCCCCAGAGCCGTCTTTTCCCGCCCGGTGAGGAGCTGGGCGGAAAAAGACCCGACGGCGAGCAGCGCCTGCGGGCGCACGAGCTCGATCTGCTTCTTTAGGAACGGCGAGCACGCCTCGATCTCCTCAGGCTTCGGATCGCGATTCCCGGGAGGGCGGCACTTGACGACGTTCGCTATATACACCGACTCCCGACGGCTGAGGCCGACGGTGCCGAGCAGCAGGTCGAGGTACTTCCCCGCCGCGCCGACGAAGGGCAACCCCGTCTCGTCCTCGTTCCTGCCGGGAGCCTCTCCCACGACCATCAAGCGTGCGTCCCTCGGCCCATCGGAGAAGACGACCTGCGTGCGACGCTCGGCGAGCCCGCAGCGGGTGCACGTCATCGCGATCGCTCTAACCTCGTCGTACGAATCTGGAAGAACCGTTAGCTCGCCCGTTCCGGCAGGCAATCGGACGGCAGCGCGCACGGTCGAGGACCGCCCCGCCTCCGCGAGGGGAATCGAGGTCTCCGGCGCGCTTGGAGACCGCGGCTTCCCAGCTCCCGCAACGAGCTCGAGCGCCTCCTCTCTGGTCATGCCGTCAAGGAAGATCTCTCGCTCTCCCATCTCCATGCGTTGCCGCAGCAGGCGAGCGCTCTCCGAGAGGAGGGAGCGGTCAGTCATCCGCCGAACCGGTTGTGTCGGCAGAGGGTCTGGGAGCCGGAAGGCGAAGCGCTACCCGGTCAAGGAGTTCCTCTGCAAGTGCGTCCTTGGACATCAGCGGGAGCGCCTCTGGGTCGCCATCCGGCGTCAGGATCGTCACGCGATTCGTCGGGACGTCGAAGCCCGCTCCCTCCTCGGTCGCATCGTTCGCCACCAACAGGTCGAAGCCCTTGAGGCGGAGCTTGGTCGCGGCATGTTCGAGAAGGTCATGGGTCTCCAGCGCAAAGCCGACGGTGACGCAGCCCTCTTTTCGAGCCGAGCGCGTCTCGAGGGCCACATCGGGGTTCGCGGTCAGGGAGATGACGAGCTCGTCGCCGGTCTCCGAGCGCTTGACCTTGCGCTCACGGGGCTCGACGGGCCGGAAGTCGCCGACGGCGGCGGCAAATACCGATACGTCCGCATGCGAAATCAGGCCCGACACCGCCTCATACATCTCGATGGCGGTGTTCACGCGCACGACGTCCACCCCGTACGGCTCTTCGAGGGACGACGGACCGGTCACGAGCGTCACGTCCGCCCCACGCCGCCACGCGGCCTGGGCGATGGCGTAACCCATACGACCGGAGGACCGATTGCCGATGTACCGGACCGGGTCGATCGGCTCGTGCGTCGGTCCCGCCGTGACCAGCACTCGACGGCCGAGAAACGTGGGGCCCTCGCCGAGCGCGCGCCCGACCGCCTCCTCGATCTCGCGGGGTTCGAGCATCCTTCCAGGGCCTTCCCCTTCACCCGCGGCGAGCGCTCCCTCCGCCGGACCCGCGATCCGGTAGCCGAGACGGTCACGCAGGTGCGCCAGGTTGTCCTGGACCTGAGGGTGCGCAAACATGCGGTCGTTCATCGCCGGGCATAGAACGACCGGCGCCCGCGTGGCCAGCAGCGTCGTGCAGATCAGGTCGTCGGCGCGACCGTGGGCGGCGCGCGCAAGAAAGTCGGCCGAGGCGGGAGCCACGCAGACCACATCGGCGTCGCGACCGAGCCGGATGTGGAGCGCCGCGCCGTCGACAGAGAACAGGTCGGTGAGCGCAGGTCTTCCCGTCACGCCCTCGAAAGAGAGCGGCGCGACGAAGCGCTGGGCCGATCGCGTCAATACCACGTCGACCTCGGCGCCGAGCCGCGTCAGATCGCGCGCGACTTGAACCGACTTGTATGCTGCAACCCCGCCCGTGACTCCCAGAACGATCCTACGACCCTGCCAGGGCCGTAGGGGCGCGAGCGGGGTAGCCGTCCGCTAGCCCTCGTCGCGACGCCGGCGCTTCACGAGCCGAAACTCGATCTTGCCCGACACCAGAGCCTCGAGGGCGCGCGTCGTCAGCTTCTTCTCTTCGCCCAACGGCATCGCGTCGGCAGGCAGGGAGTTGAGCTCGCGCGTGTACTTCGCTGCGACGAGCACGCCGAGATACTTGCTCTCGTTGCCGGCCGCAACCTCATCGGGGGTAAACACTCGCATCTGTATTCCTAGTCGGTGATGTTCACGTATTCAGCGTATTCGTCGTCGAGAAGCCGTCTGATTTCCAACCGGAGCCCCTCGACGTCCACCTCGGGGGCGGACGCGACGACCCTCCCACCCTGCACGATGCTCCGAAGCTCCTCGAGGCACTCTTCGAGATCATCGTTGACAACAACATAGTCGAACTCCGGGACCGCCTGCAGTTCCATGAGCGCGGACCGAAGTCGGCGGGCGATATCTGCCCGAGCTTCCGTCCCACGACCCGTCAGGCGAGCCATCATTATACCTGCGGAAGGCGGCAAGACAAAGATCAGCGCCGCGCCGGACACGGAGTCGCGGATCTGACGGGCCCCCTGAACATCGATGTCGAGAACGATGTGTTCTCCTCGGTCCGCGGCGGCATCGACCTCGGCTCGGGGTGTGCCGTACAGCTGGTCGTGCACCTCCGCCCACTCGACGAACTCACCGGTGGCAGCCTTCGCCTCGAAATCCGCGCGCTCGAGGAAATGATAGTCGACGCCGTCACGCTCCCCTTGGCGGGGCGCTCGTGTGGTCGCCGACACGGAGAAGACGAAACGGCTCGAATCGGCGACCAGCCGGCGGGCGAGC
>JADFLD010000098.1 GCA_022564535.1 Gemmatimonadota bacterium | reverse complement strand
CCACTCGTTGTCCTGGGCGAGGGCCACGACCCCGTGCGCGGCGATGTACCCGAGCACCCTAGAGCCGAAGTGAACTCCGACCCATACGCTTCCCTCCTCGTCCGCGAAGACATCGACGTAGTGGTTCCCGCCGCCACACGTCCCGAGTTGTGCCCTGGCCCGCTCCTTGAGTGTGCCCCGGAGCCTCGCCGGAATCGCCTCCCAGTCGGACGACTCGAAGAGCGGGTCGTCGGTCGGTGCGTCCGGTGCCTTGTTCGTGGGTCGGCCCATCCCGAACCCGATCACGTCGATGATCTCGTCTGCGTAGTCTTCCAAGTGGGCGCGGATGTCCTCGGCCCGGAGTTCTGTACGGATCGCCGCGTTCCCACAAGCGATGTCCACGCCCACTCCGATCGGGCTCACCCGCCCTCGGTATGCGGCCACGCCACCGATCGGCATGACGTACCCCACGTGCCCATCCGCCATCAACGCGACGTGCTCGGCGTGCTCGGCCACGCCCTCCAACTGGATAAGCGTCCTCTCGTCGTGCATCCCCACGATTCTCATCTCTATCCTCGACACTTGCGGCGAGCCCGTCCGGCCCTGTACCCGTACATCCTCCCCGCCCTCGTAGGAAGGCCCGCATGAAACGCCGTATCGCCAGCATCGTCGCCATCACCGTCTCCGCCATCGCCGGAGCCGCCCTCATCCCGGTCGATGGGCCGATTCAGGAACGGCGCCTCGGTACGATTTCGTTCGCCAACTCGGGGAACGCCGAGGCCCAGCGCACGTTCATCGAGGGGGTGTTGTTGATGCACTCCTTCGAGTTCGAGGACGCCGCAACCGCGTTCCGGGCGGCCCAGGAGATCGACGCAGACTTCGCGCTCGCGTACTGGGGGGAGGCGATGACGTACAACCATCCGCTCTGGCGCCAGCAAGACAAGGCGGCGGCGATCGCCGCGCTGTCGCGCTACGCTCCGACGGCGGCAGCGCGTCAGGCCAAGGCCTCGACGGAACGGGAGGCAGCCTACCTCGCGGCCATCGACATCCTGTATGGATTCGAATCGAACGTCGAATCGAAGAGGGAGCGGGACGTCGCGTACATGGGCGCCATGGGACGCCTGGCCGCTGCCTACCCCAACGATCTCGAGGCGAGGGCCTTCCACGCTCTGGCGATCTTGGGAAGCACGGACGGTGAGCGGGACTTCGCGACCTACATGAAGGCAGCGGCAGCGGCCGAGCCCGTGTTCCGGGCAAACCCGAACCACCCGGGGGCCGTCCACTACATGATCCACTCCTTCGACGATCCCGTACACGCGCCTCTGGCCCTCACGGCCGCGCGCGCGTACTCGGCGATCGCCCCGGATGCGGGTCATGCTCAGCACATGACGTCGCACATCTTCGTGGCCCTGGGCATGTGGGAGGACGTCGTGACCGCGAACATCCGGGCCCGAGACGTGCAAAACGCCCGCCTCGCGGAGCTCGGACGCACCCCGAACGTGTGCGGACACTACACGTCCTGGCTGCACTACGGCTGGCTGATGCGCGACGAGACAGACCGCGCAGAGAGGGGGATGACGGAATGCCGCAAGCACGTCGCCAGCGGCTCGGCGACCGGCGGAGAGGTCGCGTACTTCGTGAACATGCGCGCGCGTCACGTACTCGACACGAGGGACTGGGCCGCAGCCGAGCGCCTGGCAGCGGACGTCGATCAGCCCGGGTATCACTTCATAACCGCGTTCGCCGCGATCAAGATGGGGGACAGGGTGACGTCCACAGCTGTGCTCGACATGCTGAGGCGTGACAACGGATCCGATGCGGCTCCCAGGCTCCAAATCGCTCAGAAGGAACTCGAGGCGTTGCTCGCACTCGACGCCGGCGATGGCACGAGAGCGATGGCTCTACTGGCAGAAGCGGTCGAGATCGAGGAAGGCCTGCCCTTCGAGTTCGGTCCGCCTGCGAGCTTGAAACCTCCACATGAGCTGCTGGGCGAGGTCGCCAGCGAGCTCGGGAATCACCTGCAGGCGCTCGCGGCTTTCCGCAGGGCGCTCGACTTCACGCCCGACCGCGTACCCTCCCTCGAAGGGCTGATCGCGTCCGCACGCGCACTCGATCGGAGCTCGACCGCGGCGGACGCTCAGGCGAGGCTGGACGACATACGCGGGGGCGGGCAATAGACGTTCTGCCGCTCGGTTGGCCCTCCCCGCCCGTCGGGGTAATTCGCATCCATGCCCCACGCACTACCGTGACGCGCAGCCAAGCGCGAAACTTCGACACCTGGAGACCCGTCCGAATCATGCACGCCCGCGACGGGAGTCAAGCCCCGCAGAGGAAGGTCATCAATGGGTCCAGAGATCTGGGTCGGGATCGCAGCCGTGTTCGTGAGTGGAGGGGCGATCGGATCGGCGGGGACGCTCCTCGCTCAATGGCTCCTCAAGAAGGTCGATGCCGGCCCGCTCCCGCAGCAGAATCTGGAAGCCGCGGAACGCGATGCCCTGCGCTCGGAAGTCGCGGAGCTCCACAAGCACCTTCGAAACATGGACGCGCGGCTGGACTTCACCGAGAAGTTGCTCGACGGCGCGCTCCCACTCACTCCACCGCCCGTGCGCCTTCCCCCACCCGAGCTTCCCGGGGAGCGCGACAGAAAACACGAAGGCTGAAACGCGAGGTTCTTAAAAGCGAAAAGGCCCCGAGCCACGGCGGTGGGTCGAGGCCTTCCTGCGACTCAGAATTCGGTCAAGACCGCTTCTTGCGCTTCTTGGGTTTCCGGCCCTGGTTCGAGTGCTCGAGGTGCTTCCAGGTCTCACCTCGGCGCAGCATGTAGATCGTGCTCGGGGACACACCGAACTTCCTCGCCCATGCGGCTCCGGACACCTTCCAACGATCGGCCTTTTCGTCCCAATCGTCCAAAACCCGCTGTGCTTGCTTGACAGTCAGCTCAGCATGCGGCGAATTCTCACCGCGGAGCCAGACGTTCGACCCATACCAGCGATCAACGCGCTGTATGGGTCCGCCAAGCTTTCGGCCCGTGTGACCGAGACAATAGTGGCGAACCTGGTCAACCGAGAATTCCGGGTGCATTCGTGAAATCTCGGCGTAGAGAAATCCATCCTCGGCCAGTTCTCGCCACTTGACGACCAGAGCGCCGTCGGGCTTGGGCATATCACTCCTCCTTGGGGGGGCGGGATGCGGCTTGGAGCGCCTTATACCGCGCAACGCGCGGAAGTTCCCCCCCCTGAGAAGAAGAACATCGAGCAGCCGCCGATACAATAGGCGCCGCCACATTGACGCTTGTTTGACGCTACCGAGACGCCGTCAGCTTGTGCGCAAAACGCTTTCGGAACTTTGCGACCTTAGGTGCGATCACCACCTGGCAGTACGGCTGATTTCCGTTCCGCCTGAAGTACGCTTCATGGTAGTCCCCGGCCAAGTAGAACCCTTCCAGGGGAACGACTTCGGTCACGATCGGATCGTCCCATGGCCCGTCGGCATCGATCGTCTCGAGCACATTGCGCGCGGTCGCTGCCTGTTCGTCGGAATGCGTGAAAATCGCCGACCGGTATTGGCTTCCGACGTCGCCCCCTTGGCGATTGAGCGTCGTGGGGTCGTGAACGCCGAAGAAGATCTCGAGCAACTCGGCGTAGCTGACGACGTCGGAATCGAAATCGACCTGGATGACCTCAGCGTGGCCGGTCGAACCCGTGCATACGGCTTCGTACGACGGCTCGGCCACGTGCCCGCCGGCGTACCCGGACCGCACGGACTTCACGCCCTCGACCAACTCGAACACCGCCTCGAGGCACCAGAAGCAGCCGCCACCGAGTGTGGCGCTCTGGTACGGGGTCATTGGGAGATGATCTTCGGCTCGGTGTCCGTCGGGCGCTCCCACGGCTCCCACTCGATGCCCCGGACGTACTTCTGAATCCAGCGGATCTCCTCGACGTCGCGGATGCGCTGGTGGCGCGGTTCCCGGAAGCCGTGCGGCTCACGTGGGAAGCGGATGTAACGGGCGGTCTTCCCCTGATCCTTGAGCGCCTGGAAGAACATCATGCTCTGGGCCTCGGTGTCGGTTCGGTCGTTCATACCGTGCAGAATCAATGTGGGCGTCGTGACGTTCGCGACATGACTGAGCGCAGAGCGCGCCCGCCACTCCTCGGGGTTCTCCCACGGCGTCTCGCCGATGTACCAGAGCGCGACGTCGTAGTTGAAGCCGGGGCCGTACTCGGAGGTCCAATCCGACACCATCGCCCCGACCGAAGCTCCCTTGAACCGTTCGGTCTGTGTGATCGTCCACCCGCCCAGGATTCCGCCGTAGCTCCACCCACGCACGCCGAGCTGGTCGGCGTCGGCGAGGCCGAGCCGCACGACCTCGTCGACACCGGTCATGAGGTCCCAGTAGTCCCCTCCTCCGATGTCGCCCATGTTGCCCCGGAGCAGGGCGTCCGTGTAGCCGGAGCTGCCTCGCACATTCGGTGATAGCTGGGCGTAGCCGAGGCCGGCCCAAACGTGGTTGCGGGCCGAGAACGTATTGGTGAATACCCCGGCCGGTCCGCCGTGAATGTGCAAAAGCAACGGAAGCTTCCCGCCGTCGTGACCAGCCGGCACCATGACCACACCTTCGATCTCCGTCCCGTCCCGGCTCGCCCACTTCAAGAGTCGACCTTCCGCCAGGGCGAGCTCGTCCTCGATCCAGGGATTTACATCGGTAAGCTGAACGCCCATAGAGCCGTCGGTCGGCCCGGCCCACACGTCCGGCGGTGTGTCGAAGTCCTGAACGACGTACGCCATGCGAGAGCGGTCGCGTGAGTACGACGCAGGAGCGAGTGACCCTACGGCGTTCGTGACCCGCGACACCGCGCCCGACTCGACGTCTAGCCGATAGAGGTTGTTGTCGGTGCGGTGGAGCCCGCTGAAGAGGATCGCCGACCCATCCACGGACCAGACGAAGCTGCGAATATTGCCTTCGAAGGCTCCCGAAACGAGGCGCCTGCGGCCGGAATCCACATCCATGACCCACAGCTTGTCGAGCCGAAGGTCCCATTGATCATCGCTGGGCGCCTCATACGCGAACCGCTGTCCGTCCGGTGCCCACGCGAGGCGACGCTCGGGAGCATGATTGTCGGTCAACCGGCGCGTCTCTCCCGACCCGATCTCCAGAAGGTGGATTTCGGAGAGGTTTCCCTGATTGCGCCGATTCTCCGTGCGCGACGAAAAGAGCACCCGACGAGCGTCGGGAGATACCGAGAACGAGCCGATGCGGTGATGTTCGTCCGTGAGCTGAGTCTCTTCCTTCGACTCGACGTCGAGGCTCCACAGGTTCGTCCACCTCCCCGCGGTCTGACCGTTCGGCCCCTCGTCGACGAAAATGGCGTCCTGACCGTCCTCGTGCGCCTTCTCGTCCTCTTCACTCCGCTCGTCCGCGGCGACGAAGAAAATCGTGGAGCCGTCCTCGGACCAGGCGTACGACCCGATCGCCGTCCCGTGGTCGCTCAACTTCAGCGCCTCGCCCCCGTCGGTACGCATGACGAACAATTGATTCTTGTCGTCGACCGATCGCGTGAACGACAGCCAACGTCCGTCGGGTGAGATCCGCAAAGAAGCGGCACCCTCTTCACCGATGAAGCGATACGGCTCGTCACTCCCGTCGGCCGCGGCGCGCCACCAGGTGGTCTTGCGCTCGTTCTCGTCCCAGTCGAGCTCCGACTTCGAGAAGAGAACCCAGCTGCCGTCCGGCGACATCAGCACGCCTCCGACCTGGACCATGTCGAGCGCGTCGTCCGTGGTCATCGGCCGCCGCTCCTGGGCAGCGAGTGGAGTGACGGTCACGAGGGTGACCAAGACGCAGATCAGTTGTCGCACGTGTACCTCCTAGACCCTAAGCAAGGCCAACATCGTCTCGCCTGGTCATCGGCAGCACAAGGGTCTCCTCTCTCCGAGTCACCCGAGACCGAGAGCCGCGTGTTCGCCGTCCCACATCCAGGCATCACACGGCGTCTTGCGCAACCGGAGCTTTTTCGGCGAGAACCAATTCGATGACCGCGATCGCTTCGGCCACGTCGGCCGCGTCGACATCGCGATGGAAGACCGCCCTCATTCTGTGCGCACCGTCCGGGAGCATGTGAACGCCGCGCGCGTGGCATTCGTCGGCCAACCTGCCGGCATCCACGCCGACCCGAAAACGAACGATATTGGACTGGACCCCATCGAGATCGAGTGAGACGCCGTCGAGGAGGGAGAGGCCTTCAGCGAAGGTGCGGGCGTTCTCGTTGTCACGATCCAGGTCGGCCCGGTGGTGTTCCAGGGCATACAGGGCCCCGGCCGCGATGATCCCGGCCTGTCGCATTCCACCGCCGAGCTGCTGCTTGAAGCGCCGAGCGCGTCTCATGAGATCTCGCGAGCCCGCCAACGCCGAGCCGATCGGCGCGCCAAGGCCCTTGCTGAAGCACACGTTCACGGTGTCGAAGCGCGCGGCGTACTCCCGGACCGACACTCCGGACGCTGCGGAAGCGTGCCAGAGCCGGGCTCCGTCGAGATGGAGCGCCAACCCGAATTCCCGACCCGTGGCGCACACAGCACGGAGTTGGTCGAGTGGCCATACGGTTCCACCCCCGGCGTTGTGTGTGTTCTCGACGCAAAGAAGTTTCGGGCTGGGGCCCAGCGTCCTCGGATTGAAGCGGTGCGGGCGTCCCAGCGCCTCGCGCACGTCGTCCGCCCCGAAGACTCCGTTGACCCCATCGAGCGGCCGCATGGTGACCCCCGAAATCGCGGCACCCCCACCCCCTTCGTTCCGGATGATGTGCGCGTTGCGGTCGATGAGAACGAGGTCGCCGGGCTCAGTGTGCGTCCGCAACGCAATCTGGTTGGACATACTCCCCGTTGGAACGAAGACCGCGGCTTCCATACCGAGCAACTCCGCAATCCGCTGCTCGAGCTCGTTGGCCGTGGGGTCGTCCCCGTAGACGTCGTCTCCGACGTCCGCGCCCGCCATGGCCGCCCGCATCGCCGGAGTCGGCCGTGTCACGGTGTCGCTTCTGATATCGATCATGGTAGGACGCTCGAGTCATGTCACCTGCAGCAGGCCGCCGCCCGTGGATCATCCCGATCGGAATGAACCGTGGCAAGGCCACGATCTTGACGCGCGCCACGCTCGACGGCAGATCCAAGGTCGATCAGCCAACCAGGAGTCCAAGTGATCCCTCGCAGTTCGAAACACCTCACCCGCTCGCTCGCCTTGA
>JADFLD010000097.1 GCA_022564535.1 Gemmatimonadota bacterium | reverse complement strand
GGACTCCATATCGTCCCTCTGGACCGGGTACGCGAGCCAGCGCTCGTCGCCCGTGCTCAGATCGCGAAGGCGGAGCCCGGTTTCGGCCTCATACCGGGTCGCGTACACGAGCCACTGGCCGTCCGGAGAAAGGGTAGGCCGGAAGGCGGATCCGTAGCGCGACGTCCTCGTGAAGTTCTCACCCGTCTCACGATCGTACACGGCCAGCTGATACTGTGGGAACTGGGCGTTGTAGTCCCACGATCGCATGCGCTGAGCGTGCCAGATGTAGCGGCCGTCGGGAGACACGGCGGCACCCACGGTCTTGAGTTGGTCGGGCTCCTCGCGGAGCATGCGGCCGGACCCACCGTCCACGTGACCCATCCACAGATTGACGGTGCCGAGTCGCGTCGAACCCTTCGAGGCCACCACGTAGTCGCCGTCGGGTGTCCAATCCGGAGACATCCAGCTCGATCCGTTGCCGTCCGTGACCTGAGTCGTGTCACCGGACGCCAGCTCGAGCGTCCAGATATTGTCTCCACCACTGCGGTCCGAGATGAAGAGGACCCGACTCCCGTCCGGGCTATAGCGCGGCTGTGTATCGTACGCCAACCCCTCGGTAACACGGGTCGCGTCTCCACCCTCGATCGGCACAGAATAGAGGTCACCGAGCAGGTCGAACATCACAGTCTGCCCGTCCGGGCTCACGTCGACGGACAGCCATGTGCCTTCGTCCGTGTCGATGGAGATCATCCGCGATCCCTCGAGCGGAAGATTCACGCCCTCGCGCTTTTTTCTCGCCGCGGCCGTGTCCGGCTGCTCTTCTTGCGCGCTGGCGGTCGTCGGTGCACACACCGCCACCAGAGCGGCGAGTAGGAAGAGAGTGCTGGGTTTCATGGTCGGTGCCCGTGTCGGAGAAGGCTCTGAGATCGTCAGACGGGAGGGGTCGCAAGATATAGATCGAGACGCGCCTGGCGAAGTGGCTCGCTCGCGCTGTCGCACCTCGGCGTCGGGTGACTCCTCCCTGCGGCCACCGACGTTCTCAGAAGGGACGCCTGTAGACTGCGCTCAGCACCCTCAGTTGCCGTATCCCGGGCCGCGGAGCACAACGCCCGGTCGCTCACCCGTGACCGAGCCATCCCGCACGATCGCCACGCCCCCGACGAAGACGTAGGGAATGCCGGTGGGATACTGGTGCGGGTCCTCGAACGTGGCACGATCGATCACCGTCTGCGGATCGAAGACCGTGATGTCGGCGACGAACCCGGGCGCGATCCGGCCACGGTTGGTGAAACCCAGCCGCTCGGCGGGGGCCGACGTCATGCGTCGCACCGCCTCGGCCATCGTGATCACACCGAGGTCCCGCGCGTAGTGGCCGAGGACACGAGGAAACGTGCCGTAGCCGCGAGGGTGTGGGCTCGCCCGGCCGAAGTGTACGAGGCTCCCGTCCGACCCGATCATCCCGTATTCGGACTGCATGAGCAGCTCGACGTCCCTCTCGTCGAAGGCGTGGAAGATCGCGCCGCAGCCGCCGGCCTGGTCGATTTCGAGAATGAGGTCAGCGATCGCTCGGGACGTCCCCGCCACGCCTCGGATGGCGAAGACGTCAGCCAACGTCAGGCCCGCCATCTCCGTTGGGAACCCTGCTTCCTCTCCCTCTCGGAAGCGGCACGACACGAGCTGGATCTTGGTGGGATCATCCGCGAAGCGCATCTCGACCCACGTCATGATGTCATCGAGGATCCGACGGCGCGTGGACGGATCGGCGAGCCGTGCCTCCAGCGCTCCTCCCTCCTGCGCCCAACGTGGGATGATGCTGGAGAGCCCGGTCGAGGACGCCGTGTACGGGTACTGATCGAAGGTGATGTCGATGCCCTCGGCGCGGGCCTCGGCCATGAGCGCGATCGACTCGGCGCCACGCCCGAAGTTTCGCCACGCCCCGATCTTGTGATGCGTCATCTGCACCGGGATCCTGGCTTCCCGGCCAATTCGGATCGTCTCGCGAACGGACTCGAAGACGCCGTCCCCCTCATTGCGCATGTGCGAGATGTAGATGCCTCCCGCGTCCGCGGCGACACGAGACAGCTCAATGACCTCCTCGGTGGTCGCGAAGCTGCCCGGGAGATAGAAGAGACCCGTCGAGAGACCGAGCGCACCGTCGGTCATGCCCTGCGCGACCCACCGCTTCATCTCCGTCAGCTCGGCATACGACGGGATGCGATCCTCGTCGCCGATCACTTCGGAGCGGATCGACCCGTGTCCGATGAACATCGCGAAGTTCGGTGCCGTCCCACCGGCCGCTGCGAGGGAGTCGTACCACTGCCCCAGATCGAGCGGCGACCGTCCGTCATTGCCCTCAACGAGGGTCGTCACGCCCTGGCGAATGAAGTTGTCCGCCGTGGGTATCTCGAAGATCGTGCCCCGCGCGTGCGTGTGCGGGTCGATGAATCCGGGGGCGACCACGTGCTCCGCCACCCCGATCCGCTCGCCCGCCGATCGGTCAGCAAGGTCTCCGATTTCTGCGATGAGGCCATCGCGCACACCGACATCGGCAACGGTGCCCGGCGCTCCAGTGCCATCGAGAACGATGCCACCCTCGAGGATCAAGTCGAAGTCCGGACCACATGCCGCGAGCGCCCAGACCATCAGGACCGGGACGAGCCGGCACGGCGGGTTCTGTCGTTTCATCGGTGCCTCCCCAGCTTGTCAGCTTATGGGCGGCACAAGGGTATCGACAGCCTTCGCGACCCCCGTCACGCTCCGACGAGCGTCAGTACGATGGCCAGGGTCAGCATCGAGAACACCGACGTGAGCAGGACCGTCCGCGCGGCGACACCCGGAGCCGCGTCGTAGCGGGCGGCGAACAGGTAGACGTTCACGCCGCTCGGCATCGCGGCCATCACCACCGGCACGGACACCCAGACACCCTCGAGTCCGAGTATCGGAACGGCGATGATCCATACGAGGAGCGGGTGAACCATCAGCTTGAGCACCGAAAGCACGATCGCCGGCCTTACGTCACCCGCGAGCGGGTAGTCGGCGAGCGAAGCCCCCATTGCGAAGAGCGCGCAGGGGACCGCCGCGGTGCCGAGGAACTCCAGAACGCGATCGACACCTCCCCAGATCGTGATCCCGCTCAGATTGAGGACGAGGCCGAGAAAGACCCCGACGATGATCGGATTTCGGACCATCTCCACGAAGACCCCAGCGACCTGGCGAGCCAGAGACGTCCCGTCTCCGCGGCCTCCCTGGATCAGCGCGAGGGTCAGCGGCATGAACGTTGCCGAGTGGAAGCCGACGATGAGGAACATCGGCAGAGCCGCGCCGGGACCGAGCGCCGTCAGGGTGATGGGGATACCCATCAGCACCAGGTTCGAAAACGCCCCGCCCATGCCGAAGATCGCCTGCTCGGAAGTCGTTCGGCCGAAAGAGAAGCGGCCCACGGCCATCGCGAGCCCATAGGTGATGAGCGCCCCGAAGTAGAACGCGATCAGAAAGCCCCACTCGATGTCCAGCGGAAAGTCCATCCGCGCCAGGCTTCGCAAGAGCAGAGCGGGAATCGAGAAGTTGAAAACGAAGACGACCAGTCCCTTCACCTCCGGCCCCTCGATGATCTTGAGCCGCGCAGCGAAAAAGCCGAGCGCCATGAGGGCGAAAATCGGAGCGATCGTGTCGAGTAGGGTGCTCATGTCTCAGGCAAAGTGTTGGTGCGGCGTGTGTCGTACAACCGGCGGCGACCGCATCGCATTGCCGGCATGGGTGCCTCGACCTACCATCTCATCAGTACCTTGCACAGGAGCCGCGTTCGTGAGCGAGATGGACTTCCCTACCCCCCCGGTTCTCCTGCCTGAGACGCGCTCCAACTGGTCTCGGCGCGACTTCATCAAGGGCGTGATCGCCTCGGGTGTAACCGTCTCGAGCATCTCCTACCTCGGCGCCGCTGGCACCGCGCAGCTCTCCGGGCAGACCGGTGGCGTCGAGAGACTCCTCTCCCTCGCCGTGAACGGTCAGACCCGTCGCGTGGACGTGCTTCCCAACGAGACGCTGGCGATGACGCTACGCTACAAGCTCGGCCTCACCGGGACAAAGCTCGGCTGCGACCGAGCCGAATGTGGCGCGTGCACCGTGCTCATGGACGACGTCGCCCACTACGCCTGTTCCGTGCTCACGCACCGGGTCCGGGGCCGTGAGATCACGACCGTCGAGGGGCTCGAAAGCGAGGACGGACGGCTCCACCCGGTCCAGCGAGCGTTCATCGACGAGCTCGCTCCGCAGTGCGGATTCTGCACGCCCGGGCAGGTGATGTCGGCGGTCGCCTTGCTGCGCCACAATCCGAACCCGACGCGAGAGGAAGCCCGCGCCGCAATGGCCGGCAACTTGTGTCGATGCGGGGCCTACGATCATTACCTCAACGGCGTCATGCGCGCCGCCCGGGAGGCATGACATGGCTGACCTGATCGGCAAGGACTTCACCCCGCCGGACGTGCGCGCCAAGGTTACGGGCGCGGCCAAGTACGCCGAGGACTTCCGCATGGACGGCATGCTCTTCTGCCGCCTGCTGAAGAGTCCCATGCCGCATGCGCGTGTTCTCAACATCGACGCGCGCCGCGCGTTGGAAATGGAAGGTGTGGTCGCGATCCTCGTAGCGGACGAGGTGCCCGAGCAGCGGGCCCCCGGCAACAACATCCTCACGAACGAACCGCACTTCGTGGGCGAGCCCATTCTCGCGATCGCCGCCGTCGACGAGACGACCGCGCAGAACGCGATCGACGCCGTCGTGCTCGACCTCGAGCCCCTGCCCTTCTGTACCGATCCGCTCGACAGCCTGCGGCCCGGCGGGCCGAATGCCCGGACGGACGGAAACACGTTCTCCCGACAGGACGGCGTCTTCGAGCACAAGTGGACCGAGGAGGACTTCGCAGCGGCGGCGGAAGGCGAAATGCCCATGGGGGCTCCGACGACGGAATGGGCCTACGGGGACCTCGACGCCGGCTTCGAGGCGGCGGACCTGATTCTGGACGAGAGCTTCGTCACGGCGAGCAACGCCCATCACTCGATGGAGCCACGTACCGCGATGGCGTACTGGCAGAATGGGAAGTGCTATGTACACGGCTCGGCCCAAAGCCAGGCGATCGTGATACCGGGTCTCGCGAACTACATCGGGATTCCACCCGAGGACCTCGTGTTCATCGCGGAGTACTGCGGCGGGGGCTTCGGCTCGAAGGGTGGCGCCTACCCGACGATGTCGATTCCGGCACACATGGCCAAGAAAACCGGCCGGCCGGTCATGATGAGAATCAGCCGCGCCGAAGAATACTTCCTCGGCTCGGCTCGGTGCGGCTTCCAGGGCCGTATCCGCATCGGCTTCCGAGCCGACGGTCGCGTTACGGCCGCCGATCTGTACATCGTCCAGGAAAACGGACCGAACACGGGCTTCGGAGACATGGGGAGCGCGGCGGGAGCCGTTTCGCTCGTGTACACGCCGCTCGCGATGCGTTTTCGTGGGATCGCCGTCCACACGAACACCCCGCCACGCAGCGCCCAACGCGGACCGGGCCAGAATCAGATCGCGACGGCGTTGGAGCCGATCCTCGACAAAGCGGCGCGGGAACTCGGGCTCGACCAGGTCGCCATCCGAAGAATCAACGCTCCCGACAACGATGCGCTCTACGGCGCGCGTCAGGGCCCAGTGACGAGCGCGCGTCTCGGCGACGCGCTCGACATCGGAGCCGAACGCTTCGGCTGGGCGGAGCGCCGAGCCCGGAGCGGCCAGCGCACCGGGTCCAAGGTCACCGGCGTCGGCGTCGGACAGGCGTTCCACTCGGCAGGATCGAGCGGGTTCGACGGGCTCGTCCGCATCGACGCCGACGGCAAGCTCCACATCCACACGGGCGTCGGGAATCTCGGGACCTATTCGTACGCGGCGACCGCACGGGTGGCCGCCGAGGTGCTGGGCTACGACTGGGCCAACTGCGTCATCCACCGTGGTGACTCGCGCCGGCACCTCCCGTGGAACAACGGCCAGTTCGGCAGCAACACGTCGTTCACGATGACCCGTACCAACTACGTCGCCGCGACGGATGCGCTACAGAAGCTCAAGCAGATCGCGGCGATACGCCTTGGGGGACGAGCGGATGACTACGACGTCGCCAACGAGGTCGTTTTTCGGCGCGACGCCCCCTCGGCGCGTATGAGCTTCGCGCGCGTCGCCCGCTGGGCCATCGAGATGGGTGGGCCCTACAGCGGCTTGAACCTGCCCGATGACCTGAACGCGATGACGCGTCGCTCGGCGGAGGCCATCGCGGGCACCGGCCTCGTGGGCGTGGCGCGCGACAGCGACCGCCACACCGGCACGGTTCCGGCGCTCGCGGCAGGATTCATCGAGATCGAGCTCGACGTGGAGACCGGCATGGTCGAGATCATCGACTACATGGGGGTCGCCGACTGCGGCACCGTGCTCCATCCGCAGAGCCTGGCGACCCAGGTGAGCGGTGGCGCGGTGATGGGTTTCGGCATGGCCACGACCGAGCGTCACATCTACGACCGGAGGTGGGGGCTCCCTGGGGGCGTAGGCTTCTATCAGGCGAAGCCGCCCACGTACCTCGACGTTCCGCTCACCATGGACTGGGCCGCCGTCGACATCGCCGACCCTCAGAATCCGGTCGGAGCCAAGGGCATCGGCGAGCCTCTCATGGGCTGCGCCGCGGCCGCGCTTCTGTGCGCGATTTCGGACGCGCTCGGCGGCCACTACTTCAACCGGACTCCGGTCGTCGCCGACATGATCATCAACGCCGTGGCGGAGCGGGAGCCGTCGCACGGCCCCCTCGCGGTCAACACCCAGTAAGGAGAGGCCCATGCTCAAGGACATGATGCCGGGCTTCGAGCTCTTTCAGCCCACCGATGTCGAAACTGCGGTAGACCTGTTGGACCGACACAGCCCACGCAGTTGGGCGCTCGCAGGGGGCTTCGACAGCCTCGACTGGTTCAAGGACCGTGCGAAGGAGGCCGGCGCGGTCATCGATCTGGAGGGGATTCCCGAGTTGCGGGGAATCCGGGAGCGTCCGGACGGCGTCGAGATCGGTGCGATGACGACGCTCACCGACGTCGAGACGAACCCGATGATCATGGAGAGGTACGGGCTACTCGCGGACGCCGCACGGCAGGTCGCGAGCCCCCAGATTCGAAACGCCGGCACCCTCGGTGGGAACGTGTGCCAGGACACACGCTGCTGGTACTACCGCTACGGCGTGAAGTGCTATCGGGCGGGCGG
>JADFLD010000096.1 GCA_022564535.1 Gemmatimonadota bacterium | reverse complement strand
AAGGGACGATCCGGTCGGAGTTGTCGGATTCTCGTTCGGGGCGCCGCACGTGATCGCGGCTGCCGGCAGCGCCAGTCTAAGGGACGAGATTGCAGGGGCGGTCGGCTTCGGAGGCTACTGCGCCCTCGAGAGCACCTTCCGCTTCATGATGACAGGCGTGCACTCGTGGAACGGCCAGGAGCACTTCCTCGAACCCGATCCCTACGGACGGTGGATCGTCGCCGCAAACTATCTGACCTCCGTCCCGGGTCACGAAAGCGCCGGAGACGTGGCCAACGCGCTCAGCGAGTTGGCTACGCACGCGGGGGATACGGGTGCCCCTTCGTGGGACCCGTCCTACGATCCGAAGATTCGCCAGCTTCGCGAGCATGTGGATGAGTCACGTCGGCACGTCTTCGACCTCTTCGCTCTCCCGACGAACATGCCTTCCGATCGGAAGAGTGCGCTGCAAATGGCTGAGGATCTCACGGCTGCCGCGCTCCAGAACGATCCGTTGTTCGATGTGAGCACACCCCTCCAGGCGGTCGACCGACCCGTTCACATCCTTCACGGTCGTCGGGATCACCTGATTCCCTTTACCGAGGCACTCCGATTTCGCAAAGCACTGGCGGGAACTGTCTCACGCGTCACCGTCACTCGACTCTTCGGTCATTCGGCGCAGGATCGATTTCCACTGTTCCACGCCCTGTGGGAGGTACCGAAGTTCGTACGTGCCCTAAGCCGCATGCTCGCCGTCGTCTGAGGCCACGTCCTCAGCGCATGTGAAGCAGTTCCTTCACCGCCGCCTTCACGTCCGGGTCCTTGTCGCTGACCGCCTGGTTCAGGAGCCTGCGCGCGTGCGGCGTACCGATGCTGTTCAAAGCCCTATACGAGGCGATGCGAACCGCGGTGGGTGGCTTGGAAAACATCGAGCGAACCGCATGCTTCTCAATCGACGCCACCGCACCAGGATCTCCGAGCTGGCCCAGCGCGCGAATCAACGGCAGGCACTCATCCGGGTCCTTCGACGCTTCCAACATGGAGATTATGGAACGCAACGCCCGCTCGACCTTCAGCTCGCCCGCGGCGATGGCGGCGGCGATCCTCACGTCGGGCTCCGGGTCCTCGAGGAGTCCGACAACCAACTCGCCGGCCTCCTCGTCGCCCAGCTTGGCGAGCGCGAGAAGTGCCTCGCGCCGCGCGTTCGCGTCCGGATTCGCCAGTGCGCTCGTGACCAACTCCACAGAGCGATCTCCTCCGATTTCGCCCAAGATCGCGACGGCGTTGCGGACCAGGAATCGATTCTCGTCGACCGCCATTTCCTCGATGATCGCCCGGCTGGCGTCCCCCATCGCGATAAGCGCGTCACGGTGTATGCGCCGCGCCAACCGATCTGTGGAATCCGCCAGATGATTCCGGATGGCGATCGCCATGCCTTCCCCGATGACCCGGCAGGCCGCATAGTATTCCTGCCGTCGCTGCTCGTCCCGCTCACTCCCCATGTGGTGGGCGAGTCGGCCGAGCACCACCGTCGAAATAATCGAATCGGCCACCGCGAACACCGACGAATCCGGTGGCGAACCGGCCGCTAGCGTGAGGTGGAAGACGGCTCGCGCGATCGGGTCGACCTCTTTGTTCTCGAGAAGCTCATTCGCGAGCGACGCGATCTCGTCCGCCTTTTCGAGCTGCCCCCCGATGTAGGCTTCAACGGCCAGGTCCAAGGGACCGGCTTCCGCATCGTCATCGTCCGACTCCGCGAGTTCCGGGGCAGAAATCGGCTGGGAGACCTCTTCCAACGCTTCCTGGATGGGAGCGGCCTCTTCCTCCTCCTGCTCGAGCTCCGAATCCGCCACCGGAGGCTCGGCGACCGAAACATCCGACGACGGCTCCTCCGCCGCGTACTCCTCGAGCAACGGCTCTTCCGACTCGGAATCCTCGGGCTGGGCTTCCTCCGCCGAGTACTCCCCAACCTGGACTTCCTCCCGCGCGGGATCCTCAGAGGGGGACTCCCCTATGGGCGATTCTTCGACCGGAGGTTCTTCGACTACCGACTCCTCAACGGAGGAAGCATCGAACTTCGCCTCTTCGGCATCTGCCTCGAGCGTGGCGTCTCCGACAGCGGGGGGGTCGAGGTCTGCGACCACGGACATCACGTCCCCGGACGGCAGCGACGCTTCGGGTGGGCGCGTGAAGAGCGCGTCGATCGATCGGGCGAGTCCTGTGAGCTCTTGCTTCCCCTCTGACTCGGACATTGGGCCTACCAGGCGTGGTGGTCGAAGAACCGCATCAGACGGGACAAGGTACGGCACGAACGCCCGGTTCGGGAGCCTGGTGATCGAGAGGGGAGGCGGAGAAGGGGGGGGAGACAGGCCCTTCCTTGCCTGGTTCAGGGCCGCCGGTCATCTTTTTCGCGCCTCTCGGAGCCAATGCCAGCCACCTGGAACCGTTGCATTTCGCGGGAGGCCCAGCTCGGGTCTATGGCCTTGACTCGAATCGATCATTCAGGAGGGCTAAGATGCCTGTGTTCACCCGGGTCCGCGAGGGCATACTCGTACTCACGGTCGATGGGGACTACACGTCCGCGGAGCTACGGCGCGTCGCATTCCGCGCGTTCGAGTCGGACGAGGTGCCCGCGTCCGTACCGATCCTACTGGACATGAGCGGAGCGGCGGGGCTCGGAGGCAAGACCACCGAGGAATGGCAGGCCAACGGCGCTATCTTCGGCGCCTACCGCGACCGAATCTCCGGAATCGGTGTGGTGGCATCTGAGGACGTA
Organism: Gemmatimonadota bacterium; assembly: GCA_022564535.1. Next base: position 4,501 of record JADFLD010000096.1, on the reverse strand, counting down.
CACCAACTCTTCACGGCCGAGGGAGCCTTCGGCAGGGAAACGGGAGTGGAGGTCAAGCCGTGTCAGTCGCACGCGGAAGCGCGCGAGTGGTTGACCGGAGCCGAGTCGAAGTGAAGATGGGCGGTGTGCTCGCTCTAGCGGCGCTGGCGGCCCTCTCGGGGTGCACGCAGGCACGAGCCGAGCCAGGAACCACCGTGTTCACAAACGTTACTGTGCTGCCGATGGATCGACCCGGCGTACTCGAAGATCAGACCGTCGTCGTCGTGAACGGAGTGATCACCGAGGTCGGTGCGTCGAGTCTCGTCACGGCGGACTCGGGTGCGACGCTCATAGACGGGTCCGGCTACTACCTCATGCCGGGTCTCTCGGAGATGCACGCGCACGTCCCGCCGGGGGCTGACCCTCCACGCGAGGACGTCGAAGACATCCTCTTTCTCTACATCGCGAATGGCATCACCACGATTCGAGGCATGCTCGGTTCCCCATACCAGATTCCCCTGGCGGATGAGTTGGAGGCGGAGGGCTTGCTCGGTCCGACCTTCTACGTCGGTGCACCGTCCATCAACGGGAACTCGGCACCGACACCCGATGCGGCTGAGCGGCTCGTTCGCGCACACAAGGCCGCCGGGTACGACCTGCAGAAGATCCATCCCGGCGTCTCGCTCGAGACGTGGGACCGCATGGTCGAGGTGGCGGCTGAAGTCGACCTGACCTACGGGGGTCATGTTCCCGCCGATGTCGGCCTCGTACACGCGATCGAGACCGGCATGTCCACGGTGGATCACTTGGACGGCTACGTGAAGGCGATCGCCTCCGACGACGTCGTGTCGCAGGTCAACACCGGACAGGAGATCAGACTCGCGGGCCTGGCGAACGGCACCGATGAAGCCAAAATCACCGACATCGTGCGGCTATCCCTCGAGCACGATGTGTACGTGGTTCCGACGATGTATCTCTGGGAGAATCTGTACGGAGCCACAGACGCGGAACCGTTCCTGTCACAACCGGAGATGAAGTATGTGTCCGGGAGGCAGCGCGAAGCCTGGCGCAGACAAGCCTCGCGAGGACCGCGTGGCGCGCCGCAGGAGGTACGGGACTTCCTCGATCTGCGATTGCGTATTCTCAAGGCGCTCGCCGACGCAGGTGTCGGCATCATGATGGGCACCGACTCGCCGCAGATGTTCAACGTCCCCGGCTTCGCACTGCACCGAGAGATCGCCGTCATGTCCCGGGCGGGCATGACCAACCAGCAGATTCTCGAAAGCGGCACGGTCACGGTCGGGCGCTATGTGCGGGAGCACTTGGGCATTGATCACCACTTTGGCACGGTTGCTGCTGGCCAACGTGCGGACCTCGTCTTGCTGGCGTCCAACCCGCTCGACGACCTGGAGAACCTCACGGACCGCGTCGGCGTCATGGTGCGGGGCCGATGGGTGTCACGAGACGAGATCGACGCCGGATTGGCCGCGCTGGCGGAGAAACACGCAGGCCGATAGCGGACTCGCGCACCACCCCCTGCTCCTCGGGCTACTCCGTTGGCGACTGCGCGGGGAACGGCACCGGAAACGGTGGTAGGGCGAAGGCGCCAGGGAAATCGGGCTCGACCTCCTTCTGTTTTCCGCTCCACGTCTCGACGTCCACTCGGTAGACCGCAGTCCGCGTCAGTTCTTCATCGGTCGTCGCCCGATAGTCCCGCCCTGGCCGAAGGTGGGGCGCATATTTGTCGAGCAGCATCTGGAGCGCCGCCTTCGCCTCGTCGGGGTCCTCGACGACCCGCCCGAGGCCGTACGCCGACACCCCGCTGTACTCGACGCTGAACTCGAGCGCCTCGTCGGCGGGGAGGAGACGTCCCATCATGGCCACACAGAAAGCGACCTTCTCACTGTTCTCGATGTTGTCCCTGGTCCGACCGATCCGGTGCGTGTGCAGGTAGATACAGTGCCTGTCCGCATCGTACACGAAGATGTTGGAGTTTACGTACGGCTGCCCTTCCTCCCCGACGGTGGCCAGAAAGCCGTATGGAGCCTCCTTCATGAACGCGCGCACCCACGCGTCGTCCTTGCCCCGATCGCGCCGTCGCACCTGACTGCGGACATCATCCACTCCGGCATTATCGGCCCCAATCTTCTCCGTCATCCGCCGGCACCGAGGTAGTCCCGTGCGATCGACTGGCGGTGCCACAGCTCGTGCCCGGCGATGATCCACGGGAAGCTTCTCACGGTGAAAGAGAAGCCACTCGCTACCCCTGTCCGCTCACCCGTGGCGGCATCCATGCTCGCGAACATGTGGATATTGGCCCTCCTGAGCGCCGCCCACTCCGCGGCCAGGTCATCGAGGGGTCGCTGCCCGGCATCGGAGGTGTCCGCCCACTCGTTCTGATCCATGCCGGGGAGCTCGACTTCAGGCGATCTCGCCATGGCCAAGGCTCGAAACGCGAACACGCGCTCGGTGTCGAGCAAGTGACCGATCACCTCGCGAAGGCTCCACTTTCCTTCGGCATAACGGTACGTCTCACGGTCCTCCGGGAGACCCTGGAGCAGAGCCAGCGTCTCACCTAGCTGATCTCGTAGCGTCTCCAGAATGTCTCCGTCCGGCACGAGCCCTACGTAGCGCCGATAATACTCGGCGTACTCACGGTCTTCAGGCCTCTTCAGCTTCGTCATCGGTCATCACCCACGGTGCCGTCGAGCTCGGAAATCGTCTTCATCGACGGCGGCCGCTCCCGCTGAAGCCGCCGCGCCACCGCCTCGGCTTCGCGCATGACTCTCAGGACGTTCTCGCCGGCAAGCTTCGCCAACTCTTCCTCGCTCCACCCGCGACGCGACAGCTCGGCGAACAGAGCCGGGAACTTGGAGACGTCCTCGAGGCCGACAGGCGTCGATTCGATGCCATCGAAGTCCGAACCGATCCCGACGTGATCGATGCCTGCAAGGTTCGCGACGTGGTCGATGTGATCCGCGACGTCGGCGATCGTCGCCTCGTCGTTCGTGGTGAGGAACGACGGCACGAAAGTGATCATGACCACACCGCCGTTCTCCGGAAGCCGGCGCAGCACTTGGTCGGGAACGTTCCGCGGATGGTCGCGAACACCTTTGGCGGAGGCGTGCGACCACATGACGGGGGCTTGGGCGACGTCGAGCGCGTCGTTCATCGTCTCCGGCGACGTATGCGACAAATCGACGAGCATGCCCATCCTGTTCATCTCACGCACCACCTCCTTGCCGAACTCCGTCAGCCCCCCGTGCCGATGCTCGCCGTTGGCCGCATCCGCCCAGTCTAGCGTCCCGTTGTGTGTAAGCGTCATGTATCGCACGCCCAACGCATAATAGGCGCGCAGAGCACCGAGCGAGTTCTCGATCGCGTGACCGCCCTCCATCCCAAGCAGGGAGGGAATGCGACCCGCTCCGAATCCGCGCTCGATATCCGACGCGCTGAGCGCTAGCTCGAACGCTTCGGGATACTTGGCCACGATCTGGAGCGCGATGTCGATCTGTTCGAGCTGGACCTTTGCGGCCCCTTCCTGGAGCGCCTCGAACGGGATGTACACGGACCAGAATTGAGCGCCCACCATTCCCTCCCGCAGCCGCTCGATGTCCGTATGGAACGGTGTGGTCCCGCGGAGATCGTGACCCGCGGCCTCCACATCGTGCGGCGCCAGCTCGCTCCTGCGGATGGCCCACGGCAGATCGTTGTGGCCATCGATCAACGGCGTGTTCGCCAGAACACGACGCGCCGTCTCCATGTGGACATTCTGCGCGAGAGCGGAGGTGGCAAAGGCCAGAAGTGCGAAAGCGAGAAGCGCAAGAACTCGTTTCATGATCTCGTGGGACCCGGGGACTCGAGGCGCGACGACGCGCCGGAAGCGGAACAATCGCCAAACGGCCCACACACCGGCAAGGACCGCGAGCTACTCGGAAGCCGGCTTTCCCGATCTCTGCCGACTCGCCCGCCCCGAAAGGCAGACGGCGTCACGGATCGAGAGCAGGCCTGGTTTCGGGTGAGTGGATCTCAGGGTTTCGCCCCTCCATGAGTCTCTGGTCGAACGCCTGCGCGGATCGAAGTGGTGCATCTCAGCGGTCAGCGTCTCGACTTGCTCCGTCAGATCCTGGACCCTGATGAGGAGCTCGGTGCCCCCCTCTGCGCCGCCGCCACGTAGCTCCCGAGCAAGCGCCTCCACGAAGGGCTTTCCTCCGAGACGGAGCGTCAAGATCGTCGTGATCCCGAAGACGGAACCAGAACGACGAGGATGCCGAACAGTGGAATGAGAACCGCTATGCCCATCAGCGACCTCCCATGATTCGCTCGATGTCTTCGACCGTACGTGGAGCACTCGCCGAAAGGTTCTCGTGGCCATCTTCCGTAACTAGAATCACGTCTTCGATCATGATGGCAATGCCGAGCTCCGGGGCGTAGAGCTTGGGCTCCACAGTGAAGACCATTCCGGGCTCGAGCGGCGTCGAGTAGTCGCGGCCGGCGGTGGCTTCGAGCCCAACGTGATGCC
>JADFLD010000095.1 GCA_022564535.1 Gemmatimonadota bacterium | reverse complement strand
ACAGGCGAATGAACCAGTCGGCCAGGCCTTGCAGGTAGAGAACCGGCCACAGCACCACGCCGAACGCACCCGGTATGAAGTACAGGACACCCATGAGCGCGAGAACGCCGTATTGACCGAACTGCCTGTACTTGAGAGCCAGCGCGTCCGGCAGGAGGTGTGCCAGCACATGCGACCCGTCGAGTGGGGGAACGGGGATCAGATTGAAGAACGCCAAAATGAGATTGATGAACACCGCGTAGTTCAGAGCCAACAGCGCGGAATCCAGGACTCCGCCAAGCGGACCCACGAAGCTCCGTAACTTCACGAGCATCGCCATCAGCAAGGTCGCACCCAACGCGAGGAAGATGTTGGACACGATGCCCGCCATCGACACGCGGATGTCGCCTGCCACATAATTGCGATAGTTGGCCGGGTTCACGGGGACCGGCTTGGCCCATCCGAACAGAAAACCGGTGCCTGAGAAATACAGCGCCATCGGCACGATGAACGAACCCATCAGGTCGAGGTGCGACAACGGGTTCAGCGTGATGCGACCCAACCTCTCGGCGGTATCGTCCCCCTCGCGTCGCGCCTGCCAAGCGTGCGCGACTTCGTGGACCACGATCGAGAGGATGAGGACAGAAATAAGGATGAAGGGTTCCATGGATGCTAACCTACCTCACTCACGCTGGAGCCCCTACCCGTTGATCCCATCTGCCGTCTCCTCTAACTTTGCCTGCTGACAATTTGCCGAAGAACCGCTCACAAGCGAAGCAATGCCGAATATCAAGAGTGCCAAGAAACGGATGAAACTTAGCGCCGCGGCCCGGATCAAGAACCGGTCCGAGCGTGCGCGCATCCGCACCGCCGTCAAGAGCGTTCGCGCCGCCGAAAACGCCGAGGTGGGCACCGCCCGCCTCCGTGCGGTCGTGGCCCTTCTCGACCGTGCTGCGACGCGACATCTGTTCCATCCGAATCGGGTCGCGCGGATCAAGAGTGGCCTTACCCGGCACGTGAACGGGCTGACCTGACCGACCGGCGCTGAGCGCCCGTCCGAAAAGCTGAGACCCGGGACGCGTCGAGCGCTCGGGTCTCTTGTTCGTATCAGGGCGCCGGCCCGCGCTCAGCCGGCTCAGGCCTCCCAAACCACCCGACCTTCTACGATGGTGAAGCGCGGTCGACCCTTCAGCTCCCACCCGGCGAAGGGTGTGTTGCTGCCCTTCGACCTGAACCTCTTCGGGTCCACGGTCCACTTCGCTTCAAGGTCGAAGACCGTCACATCGGCGGGGCCACCCTCGGCGAGAGAGCCACCAGGAAGGTTGAACGCCCGGGCCGGCTGACAACTCATCCGCTCCACCATCGTCGCCAGGTCGATGACTCCCTCGCCGACGACCCTGGTCAAGATCAGGCCGAGCGCCGTCTCCAGGCCGACGATACCGTTGGGTGCGTTCGCGAACGCGGCCTCTTTTTCGTCGTAGTGATGCGGAGCGTGGTCGGTCGCGATGAGGTCGAGCGTGCCGTCCGCGAGTCCCGCTCGCACGGCGTCCACGTCTTCCTGAACCCGGAGCGGTGGGTTCATCTTCGCCTCGGTGCGGTACCCTTCCACCGCCTCCTGCGTGAGAATGAGGTGATGCGGAGAAGCCTCCGCCGTCACGTGCACGCCCCGCGCTTTCGCCTGACGAATCGATTCCACGCCGAAGGTCGTCGACACGTGCTGCAGGTGAATGTGCCCCCCCGTGAGCTCCGCGAGCAGAAGGTCCCGAACGATGTGGATGTCCTCGGACACGTTGGGCTTTCCCGCCAATCCCAAGCGGGCCGAAACGATTCCCTCGTTCATGTGGCCCTCGGCCGACAGACCCAGATCTTCAGGATGGTCGGCCACGGGAATGCCGAACGTTTGGGAGTATTCCAGGGCGAGCCGCATCAGGCCGGAGTTCATGACCGGGCTGCCGTCGTCGGTAATCGCAACCGCACCGGCCTCGACCATCTCGCCAATGAGAGCCAAGCGCTCCCCCTCCCGGCCGGCCGAGATGCAGCCGACGGGGTAGATCCGCGCAAGACCGGCGGCCCGACCCTGTGCGACGACGTAGCCCACCGTGGCGGGATCATCGATCGGCGGATCGGTGTTGGGCATGGCACAGATCGAAGTGAAGCCACCTGCGACGGCTGCGGCAGCACCCGTCGCGATCGTCTCCTTGTGCTCCTCGCCCGGTTCGCGCAGATGCACGTGTACGTCGATCAGACCGGGTGTCACGACGAGGCCCGTGCAGTCGATGACGCGGGCATCCTCCGGCGCGTCCAGGCTCTTCGCAACGGAGGCGATGACTCCATCCACGAGGAGCACGTCACGTTTGGCGTCGAGCTCCTGGCTCGGGTCCACGACGCGACCCGCCCGAAGCAGGATTTTCTCGCTCATACCTCGGCTCCCTCTTTCGCCGCCTCTGCCTTCTCCGGCCGCCCCCCCGCCAGCAGGTAGAGCACCGCCATCCGAATCGCTACGCCGTTCGTGACCTGGTTGAGAATGACGGAATGCGGCCCATCCGCCACGTCGGAGTCGATTTCGACCCCCCGGTTCATGGGCCCAGGATGCAGGACGAGAACGTCTTTGGGTGCCGCCTCCAGCCGCCGGCTCGAAAGTCCCCAAATTCGGTTGTACTCACGCAGGCTCGGCACGTAGCCCCCCTGCATGCGTTCGAGTTGGAGCCTGAGCACGTTGAGCACGTCGGCCCACTCGATCGCCTCCTCGATGCGCGCGAAGACCTTGCATCCCATCTCGTGTGGAGCCGGTGGCAAGAGCGTACGGGGGCCGCAGATGGCTACCTCGGCGCCCATCGTGAGGAGGCCGTATATGTTCGACCTCGCCACACGGGAGTGGAGGATGTCCCCGACAATGCAGACCTTCAGACCGTCGAGGCGGCCCAAATGGTCGCGGATGGTCAGCATGTCCAGGAGGCCTTGAGTCGGGTGCTCGTGCCACCCGTCACCCGCGTTGATGACATTGGACGGTATCCGCTCGGCCAGGAAGCGTGCGGCTCCCGACGCCCCGTGACGTATGACGACCATGTCGATCCGCATGGCCTCTAGGTTGCGAGCTGTATCGACCAGCGTCTCTCCTTTGGTCACGGACGAGCCGGTCGCAGAGATATTGACGGTGTCGGCACTGAGGCGCTTTTCAGCGAACTCGAACGAAATTTGGGTCCGGGTAGACGCTTCGAAGAAGAGATTGACGATCGTCTTGCCCCGCAGCACGGGTACCTTCTTGATGCGGCGCTCGGAGATCTCCTTGAACGGCTCGGCCGTATCGAGGATCATGAGAATCTGTTCAGCTGTGAGGTCTTCGAGACCGACGAGATCTTTGCTCAGAGAGGACGTCGTTTCGCTCACGAAGCCTCCGTCTCCACGTGAATGACATCCACACCGAGCCGCTCGTCTAGCTCCGGCACGTGAACCTCGACACGCTGGTGTCCCAGCACCTGGATCTCGCGTCCGGTGACGTCCGGCTGTATCGGAAGCTCACGCCCCCCACGATCCACCAGCACACACAGCTGAATGCGCCTTGGCCGGCCCCAGTCGTTGAGCTCGTTCATAGCCGCCCGCGCCGTCCGCCCCGTAAACGCCACGTCGTCGATGAGAACCACACATTTGTCGTCGATGCCCCCGGACGGCAGATCGGTCCGCCCGACCACCGGCCGTGGGCCGATGACGCCCAGGTCATCCCGATAGAGGGTGATATCGATCGAGCCCGTCGACAACTCGATTCCTTCCGCCTGCTCGATCTCCTCGCGGATGAGGGCGGCGATGTGCGTGCCCCGGCGGTGGATACCCATGAGAACGAGTCCATCCGTCCCCCCATTCTTCTCCACGATCTCGCGCGCCATGCGGGCAACGGCCCGCCGGACGTCGGACTCGCTCATTACGTGGATGCGATTCGGTGCGGGCATGGCGTCGGGTTCGGGGAGCGAGCAGCCGCGGACTCGGCCATATGGCCGTGCAGGGCGGCGGAAAGTTCGGGTTTCGAACCGCGTGGGTCAACGACCGGGGCCGGGACTGTCACGACGGACCCCCATCCCCCATTCTTTCGCCCGTCCAACCACGTCGAACTCTCGATCCTCGAATCACTGCCCATGCGCGTCATCCGTCTCGCCGCCCTCGCCCTGCTTCTCCTTCCCGTCCGCGGCCTCGCGCAGGAGGTCGCCGATCCGCCCCTGGTGCTCCTCAAGAACGTCCCCTTCCAGATCACCGTCACGGGGGGACCCGAGGCTTCCTCGTGGTACGAGGTACGCACGGCTACAGGAACACTTCTCGACGCCGGAGTCGTGGAAGCCTTCGCTTCAGCGACGACGAGCCGCCTCACCGTATCGTCGGGCGACGAGCTCCCTCTGACGGTTCTCATCGGAGACACGACGGTCGAAGTCGACCCGGTCCTCACCTCGGGTTGGTTCTCGATTATGCCCCCGGTGCTGGCAATCGTGCTCGCGCTCGTCTTTCGGGAGGTCATCACCGCCCTCTTCGCCGGCGTATGGCTCGGGGCTCTGGCCGTGGCGGGCTTCAACCCGCTCGCCGGCACGGCGCGGCTCATCGACACCTTCGTGGTGCCGACGATCGCCAACGTGGATCACGCGAGCATCATGGTGTTTTCACTCCTGCTCGGAGGGATGGTGGGCATCATCGCCCGCAACGGGGGCACGCTGGGAATCGTCGAGGCGGTCGCACCGTTGGCTAGCACACCGCGCCGGGGGAAAATCGCGACCTGGGGGGCCGGCATGGCGATTTTCTTCGACGACTACGCCAACACGCTGATCGTGGGCAACACGATGCGACCCATCACGGATCGCCTGAAGATTTCAAGAGAGAAACTCGCGTACATCGTGGATTCGACCGCCGCGCCCGTCGCGGCGCTGGTACCGATTTCGACGTGGGTCGGCTACGAAATCAGCCTCATTTCAGACGGGCTGGCGATCGCGGCCGAACAGACTCCAGCGGGTGCTGACGTGCTTCTGGCGGTCAGCCCGTTCACCATGTTCCTCCAGACGATCCCGTACTTGTTCTATCCCCTCCTCGCGCTGGCGTTCGTGCTGATGACATCGGTCAGCGACCGCGACTTCGGGCCCATGGCCGAGGCGGAGCGACGAGCCGGGAGCGGCAAGGGACTCTTCCGTGCGGGTGCCGTCCTGGCGGCCGACACGTCGGGGAAGGACATGCAGGCCAAAGAGGGCGTGGCCAACCACTGGTGGAACGCAGGCGTTCCCGTGATCGCCGTCGTCGTGGTCGTCATGCTCGGCCTCTACACTTCGGGTCGGGCAGAAGTGGGGGCCGACGCCAGCCTCATGGACATATTTGGTGCCGCAGACCCCTTCGTGACACTGCTCTGGGGCTCGCTGGCCGGAGTCCTGGTTGCGATCGGTCTCTCGGTCGGACAGCGCCTCCTGACGGTCGTGGAGTGCATGGACGCTCTGGTCGGGGGCATGAGGTCGATGATGATCGCGATGATCATTCTGGTCTTCGCCTGGTCGCTCGGTGATGTGACCAACGCCATCGGCACCTCGAGCTTCCTGGCCCTCCTCCTTTCCGATCGTGTGGCCATCCAGCTCGTACCGGGAATCGTATTCGTGACGTCGGCGGCGATGGCCTTCGCGACGGGTACGTCGTGGGGCACGATGGCGATCATGCTGCCCGTCGTCATCCCGCTCACGGTTGCGTTGGGTGGCCCAGACGTTCTCCCGGGCGGACCTGCCGCGGGCATTCTGCTCGGCGGAATCGCTTCCGTTCTCGCGGGCTCGATCTTCGGAGACCACTGTTCGCCGATCTCGGATACGACGGTTCTGTCGTCGACCGCGTCCGCGTGCGATCACATGGATCACGTACGGACGCAGCTTCCCTACGCGCTGCTCGTCGCGGTGATCGCCACCGTTGGTAGTATGGCTGCCGGGTACGGCCTGTCACCATGGATCGTGCTCCTCGGCGGACTCGGGATTCTGGCCCTCACGCTGCGAACCATCGGGACGCGTGTGGACGTCGACGGGCCCTAGCGTCCGAAGCGACCCCGTCCGATCCGCATGAGAAACGGATCGTCGGGGTCGCCACGTCCCTCACCGACAGCCCAGTCGTAGGAGAAGAGCACCACACCGCCCGCGCCCTCGACGCGCGCGATGTCGATCATCTCCATGGTGCCGTCCGCCGAGTTCATGTACGCCCCGATCCCCGCCCAGAGTCGCCGAGAATCTCCCGCAGCGCTTCGCGCCGCCCGCACCAGAGCTTCGAAGCGGGCGCTGTTGGGCGTATACGCCATCGGGACCGCAACGTCGAGTATGCCCTCCCGCAGCCACCCCCTCCAGTCCTGAAACCGCTCATTGAACGCCACTTCGGGGTCTGCGACGACGGCGGCCGACACGACCAAACGTGGGTTGTGCGCCTTCACGTCCCTGTAGATCCGCGCAACCAACCGGGTAACCTCTGCGCGCCGAAAGTCGGCCCACAGGTCGGCGTCTCCATCCACCAATGCGTAGAAGTCCGCGGCATAAGCGGCATCTAGCTCTCTGAATCGGGGCTCCGATAGTCTGGTCCGGACCCAGATCCTGAATCGCTCCAACGCCCCGACGGAATAGTCGTAGTCGGCAGACGGAAAGCGGATGTAGTCAAAGTGGATTCCGTCGAGGTCGTAGCGCTCGGCCAGATCGCAAATGCCAGGCAGGTTGGCGACAATCCCGTCCATCGAGAACACCCCGTCGGTCACCACCAGCCGGTGGCGCGCGTCCTGTGCCTCGGCGAGGCGCGCCTCCAGCTCGGCCATGTCGTTGTTGGCGTAGCGCAGGCGGCGCGCCTTGCACAGCCGCACCCCGTCGATGATCGAGGCATGGTTCAGCGCGTCCGAGATGATCGCGTCCTCGGCCCCCAGCAGCGCCTCGAAGACCCCGCCATTGGCGTCGAAGCAGGACGAGAACAGGATCGCCGCCTCGGTGCCCAGAAACCCCGCCAGCTCGCGCTCCAGCGCCAGGTGGATGCCTTGGGTGCCGCAGATGAAGCGCACCGAGGCCATGCCGAAGCCGTGCTCGTCCATCGCCCGCTTGGCGGTTTCGATCAGGCGCGGATGGTCGGCCAGCCCGAGGTAGTTGTTGGCGCACAGGTTCAGCACCCGCTCGGGCCCGTGGCCGGTGGCGACCGCGATATTGGCCGCTTGCGGCGTCACGATCTCGCGCTCGTGCTTGCCGAGGCCCTCGGCCTCCAGCGCCTCGAGTCGGGTCTGGATGTCGGCGATCAGGGCATGGGACATGGCGATCT
>JADFLD010000094.1 GCA_022564535.1 Gemmatimonadota bacterium | reverse complement strand
ATCGAGCCCGTTCGCTTGAGTCACGACGCGCTCCGAGCGGAGGCCGCGGCACTGGGGCTCACGGCAAGACAAGTGGATGTGGCGATGATGCTGACCAAGCGCATGAGCAACCGCGAGATCGCCGCGGCTTTGGAGATCAGTCCGCATACCGCACACCACCACACCGACGTGGTGCTCAGGAAGCTTCGGACCCGCTCTCGACTGGACGTCGCCGACCGCCTCGCCAGCATGCGCTGGACGCACAGTGACTCCCGCAACACCGGCTAGAGCTGGTAGAAGCCCGCCTCGCCGTGGCCCCGACCAAAGCTCGACCGTCTCGCCGCGTATCGGACCGTGAACGTTCTCGTAGCCCGCTCGGGGCACTCCATCAGGCGCCGATCGGCCCGAAGAGAACGTTCCCCGCGGCCTCGACATCGTCACTACGGTAGAACTGTCGGCTGATGTCGAGGAGCTCCGAACGGGTGATCACCCCATCGCCGTCGGTGTCCAACTCGTCGAAAACGGTCTCGGCGAGGCTGACGGCCAACCCGAACACGCCGTAGAAGTCCGAGAACTCGCTCAGGCCGATCGTCCCGTCTTCATCGACGTCGAACACCTCGAAGAGACGGTCCGTAAGCGCCCGCGTTTCGGCTTCGGAACGCTCGTCGTCCGCGAGCGCGAGCTGCCAGTACGCGAGCCACTCGTCGAGGTCGACGCCGCCGTCGCGGTTGCCGTCCGCAGCAGCCTCGAGTCGCTCCCAGAGCCCCATGTAGAGATCACGCAGCGTCCGGTATCCGCTCGAGCCGTCTTTCTCACCACGGAGAATCCGAACGTTCTCGAAGATGCGCTCGAAGTCGGCTCGGGCGATGCGGCCATCGTCGTCTATGTCGTAGACCCGGAAGTAACGCGTCAGCTTCTTCGTCTGCAGATCGGTCAGCATCGTATCTCTACTGAAGGGCGGAGGGGTGGAGGGTCGCGCGCGCGACCCAGCTACTATCCTAGCCTTACAACCACCGCGCTGGACACCTCGGGGAGCTCGAGCAAGGTGGCACGCACACCGCCGTCGACCTCGCCGTCGACCGCAATCGCGGCCAGAGCGTCACCCCCCTTCGAAAGCCGGGCCTGGTGGTATCCCGCGATGTTGATCGAGTGGTCCCCGAGAATGGTGCCAACGCGTCCGATCACGCCGGGCACGTCGTGGTTCTTGAGCACGATGAGCGTACCGGACGGCACGACGTCCACATGATAGTCGGCGATGCGCACGATGCGGGGATGCACGTCGCCGAGAAGCGCTCCAGCCAGCTGAAGGTCGTCTCCGTCGGCGCGCACCACGATCTCGACGTACTCGGTGTAGTCCTCGTGCTGGGAGAGGCGCGTCCTGGCCACGCCGATGCCGCGCTGCCGTGCCAGGTGGCCCGCGCTCACGAAGTTGACCTGATCTGCCCCGAGTACGTCACGGAGCAGGCCCACCAAGACGTAGGCGGTCAGGGGCTCGAGCGCCTCATCGGAATCGCCGGCGTACCGCACCTCGACCTCGTAGACACCGCCCGGGGCCAGCGCGCGGGCAAGGTGTCCAAGCGCCTCGCCGAGTCGGAAGAGGGGGCCCAGCGCCTTCACGGTGTCGCCACCGATCGCGGGCGCGTTGAGCGCGCGGGAAAGATCGCCCTCGGCCAGAGCCGCACGCACGGCCTCCGCGATCTCGGTCGCGACGAGCTCCTGTGCCTCCTGCGTGGAAGCCCCCAGGTGGGGCGTGAGAACGAGATTCGGAGCGCGCCTGAGAGCGGACCCTTCCTCGAGGGGCTCGTTCGCGAATACATCGAGCGCGGCACCCGCGAGGTGGCCCGACTCCAGAGCGGCCGCGAGTGCGGCCTCGTCGACGATGCCCCCACGGGCGACGTTCACGAGGAAGGAACCCTTCTTCATGCGTGCGAGCTCCGCGGCGGCGATCATACCCCTGGTCGTGTCGGTCAGAGGCACGTGCAACGACACGACGTCGGCGCGCTCGAGCACGTCGTGCAGCTCCGCCCTCTCCGCGTGGATCTCCGCCGCCCGTTCGTCGGTGAGATAGGGGTCGTACGCAACGACGTTCATGCCAAACGCCCGACACCGCTTCGCGACCTCACCTCCGATGCGGCCCGCACCCACGAGGCCGAGCGTGCGCCCCCGAAGCTCCGCACCCTTGAAACGCGATCGAGCCCATTCCCCGGCCCGTATCGAGGCGTCCGCCTCCGCCACGCACCGAACCATCGAGAGAATGAGGGCGAGGGTAAGCTCCGCCGCGGAGACCGTATTGCCTGCCGGAGCGTTGAGGACCGCGATGCCCCGTTCGGTGGCGGCCGCGAGATCGATGTTGTCCACACCGACGCCCGCGCGACCCACGACACGTAACGCAGTAGCCGTCGCAAGCATCTCGGCGCCGACCTTGGTGGCGCTTCTTACGATCAGCCCGTGCGCAGTGGAAAGCGCGTCCGCGAACGCGGGATCCGTCGAGTCGTCGATCTTCACGACGTCGAATCGGTCATCGGCGCGCAGCGGTTCGAGCCCCGAGTCCAGGACCTTGTCGGTCACGAGGACCGTAAAGCGTTCCCCGTTCATTGGAGCACCTCGGTGAGAACGTCGAGCAGGCCCTCGACCTGCGCGAGTGTGTGGTCGCCCATGTGGCCGACGCGGAACGTGCGCTCCTTGAGCTTCCCATACCCGCCGCCGACCAGCCAAGCCCGTTCGGCGACGCCACTCGTGACCTCCGGTCCGGTGATCCCGTCGGGCGTAGAAATGGCCGTGACCGCAGGCGAACGGTACCCCTCCGGCGCGACGATCCCGAGATTGCGGCCGGAGTCACGCATCTGGTCGACCCAAGCCCACGTCCTTTCAGCCATCGCCGTGTGTCTGGCCCACCGCGTATCCATTCCCTCGTTCAGCATTCTCTGGAGCTGGACTTCCAGCGCGAAGAGAAGAGAGATCGCCGGCGTCGTCGGTGACTGGTTCTTGTCGTGGTTTTTCGCAAAGATCTGCAGATCGAAGTAGTAGCCTCGATTCGACACGCCCGCGGCGCGATCCATCATGCGTTCCGACGCGACGCCGAACGCCAGGCCGGGCGGCAGCGCGAACGCCTTCTGCGACCCCGTGAGGAGGAAGTCGATGCCCCACTCGTCCGGGCGCAACTCAGCCGCACCAAATCCTGATACGGAGTCGACGAGCACCATCGTGTCCTCATGTTCGCGCACGACCGATGCCAGGCTTTGCACGTCGTTGAGGACCCCGGTCGAGGTCTCCGAATGGGCCATCGTGACGGCGTCGTACGAGCGCTCGCGAAGCCGTTTGGCTACGTCGGCCGGATCGTGTGCCTCACCCCACGGAATCTCGACTTCGTCGACGTCGAGACCGCACGATCGGGCGATATCGGCGAACCGCTTGCTGAACGCCCCGTTCACCAGCGAGAGAATACGCGTCCGCCCGGCGTTTCGAACCGCAGCCTCCATGAGTCCAGTCGCGGAGGACGTCGAGATGAAGACGGGGCGCTCCGTCAGAAACACCTTCGCGAGTCCGGCCTGCAGTTCCCGCATGAACGCCTGACTGGCGGCGCCGCGGTGGCTGATCATGGCACGGGTCTGCGCCTGGAGAACGTCGGGGTGGACCTCGGTCGGACCCGGAAGGAAGAAGCGGCCGTAGGGCAGCTGCGTTGCTCGGGAAGAACTCTGATTCAAAGGTCGATCACCGGTCGTTGCGGGTTCCGGTGCCTACGGTTGTGCGTGGCGCGAGAAGGTGCCGGGAAGCTACCCAAGCGACATATGTTTCCCAGTGTCAGTCGCGCCAGGCGTCCTTCCAGCGCGTGTAGTGCACGGCGGGCACTCCAGCCTCGACGAGGACTTCGAGGCCGGCCTGACTTCGGTACGTCTCGCGGAAGAATACGTGCGCGACGTTGGCCTGAACCATGAGCTTCGCGCACATCACACAGGGGCTGGCCGTAATGAACGCGACCTTGTCGCGCAGCTGCCCTGGGGATTTCACCAGGGCGTTCATCTCGGAGTGGATGCACCCGCATTTGCCCACCTCTGTGGAGTCACAGCGGTTCGGAAATCCGCGCACGTTCCCGTTGTATCCGATGGCTACGACGTTCTCGAGGTTGGCGTCGGTGATGACGGTGCCGACTTGGAGTCGCGCACACGTGGACCGCTTCGCGAGCTCCTCCGCCATGCGCATGTAGACTTCGAAGAGAGGCGGTCGGCTCACGTCATCGAGCCGTCCAGCGGCTGCGACCGACGCTTCCACGACATTGAGCGGGTGCACGTTTTCGGGAACGCCGTCCTTGTAGCTCAGCGACATCGGGTCGCCTCCGACAGCCTTTGGGGAATCCCTGAACGAACAGATGATCGTCGCATCAGTTCCAGCGAAAACCCTGAACGAAGACCTTCGCCTGAAGATACTCGACCGGCGCCCACAAGTCGGTCAGCGGCCGGCCGCTGGACTCGATCGCGGCCTCGGTCCAAGACACGTCAGGCAACGCCGACGCGTCGTTGGCCGCGAGCACGATCATGTTCTGCGTCGCCCCGGGGTCCGCATCGGCGTCGGTGAGGTACACGCGCGACTCGACGAAGACCGTTTCCAGTGTCGCCCTAAATCGCTCCAAGAAAGCGGTTCCAGGACCCTCTTGAGGCGAGAGGACGTTCGCGACGAAGACGCCGTTCGGCTCTAGGCGGGTCGCCATGTCCCGTAGCGCCTCGGCCGTGACCATCGTCCAGGGCACCGTCAGCAAATTGTCGAACACGTCGAGATAAACGATGTCGTACGCTCTTCCGCTTGCCCTGAGGAAGACGCGCGCGTCCTCATGAATGACTCGGATGCGGGGACGCTCGACCCGACCGTACGCGAAGTATTCGGTCGCCAGACGGGTCACAGCCCGATCGATCTCGACGACATCGATCGAGGCCTCGGGACGACGCGCCTCGAAAGCGACGGGGAGGGTGAGCGCGGCACCCCCCAGCACGAGGATGGCGTCCACGCGATCCATGAGCGGCTCTAGCAAGTCCAAGCTCGCCCGCGCATACACGTGGGCCGGCTCTCCGGTGTCTACATACTCTGCGGACGAAGACCCGCCGTTCTGCCACAGTTCACGAACCAGGCGCCCATTCGCCCACTCCCGCTCGGTGACCTTCACCGAGGCATAGAGCGTCTGCTCGGCGTGCAGGGTATCCGCCGCCCTCGTCGACGCGGCGAGGCCGAGGGCACCGAGCCCGATCGCGGCAACAACGAGTCTCCCCGCGCCGATCGGGCCGCCGAGCATTCGGGCCGAGGCGGCCGCCATGGCGAGCAGCCCTCCCGCGGTGACACCCAGGAGGAGAGGCAACGGCATGGCGGGAAGCAAGACAAAGCCCGTCAAGAACGAACCGAGGATGGATCCCGCCGTTGCCGCAGCACTCATGTCTCCGGCCCTCCTCCCGACGGTCTCGAGGCTTTCGGCATCGGCTTGAACGAGATAGGGCACGACGGCGCCCAGGCAAAGCACGGGTGGGGCGAAGAGTATGAGCGCGCTGAGCACGGCGCCGGGAACGAAGCCGAACAGTTCACGAGCGATCCACGGCAGCTCCGTTCCTACCACCGGAAGCGCCCCCGTGAGTCCAGCGGCGATCAAGACGCGAGAGAGCGGCACCCGTCCCGCGTCGGCCAACCGCCCACCGACATGACTGCCCACGGCGAGCGCGGTGAGGATGACGCCGATGACGGCCGTCCACGGCACCGCCGACAGGCCAAAGACCGGCGCGATCAAGCGGGCGCCGGCGATCTCGATCGTGAGAACGGCGAACCCGGACCCGAACGCGAGGCAGAAAAATCCGAGGCGGCGGGTCGTCACGTCGAGACAGATTCGGAGTCGGTCACACCCCGGCCGCGACGATCCCGAGAAGCTCCTCGAGCGTCGTCCTCCCACGATCCTTCGCGTACCAGCGA
Organism: Gemmatimonadota bacterium; assembly: GCA_022564535.1. The sequence goes on along the minus strand of JADFLD010000094.1, from coordinate 1,379 downwards.
CGAATGACCTTGTAGCGCTCCGGCGACGGCATCGCGAGACCCTCGCCCATCACCCACGCCTGGATCTCGTCCGGCCGCGGACCCCACCAGCCAACCTCGTTGAAGTCCCCGTCGTACACGATCACGACCGGGATCGAGCGACTGCGCCCGTTCGTGAGGTGGCCGTCCATGAGGTCGAGGTTGTCGTCCCGCGGCAGAACGCGAAGATCCCAACCCACTTCTTCGGCCAGCCGTGCGATGACAGGGAGCGTATTCACGGCATCACCGCACCAATCCTCGGACAATGCAACGAGGTGCCAGTCTCCGGACAGCGCACGCGCATCGGAGACCATTTCCTCGGGAAGCCGCACCCGTTCGTGGACCCCGTGCCACAACTCCCGGTTCTTATCCACCGTATCCAGATACTGCCCAAAGGTCAAAGCGTTCTCGAAGCGTTCCTTGTTCACCCAGTCCACCTTGAAGTGGTATCGTAAAACGTCGCCTCTCGACCGCCAAATCCGAACGGGTTGCCAGCGGAATGCTGGACGTCCAGAAATCGCAGACCCTGAATCGGCGTATGGGGAGGCGTGATTGCGACTCCTCGAATTCGCCTGGAGAGAGCTGTGGCGTCAACCGAGAGTATGGACGTGAGACTGCTCGTGCTCGTGGTCCTCGCTGGAGGGTTGGTCGCCTGCGACGGCGACCCCGTCGGCGTGCCGCCAGCCGGAGCGATCGATCTTGCGACACCCTGGGTTCAGGCGACACCGGAGAGTGTCGGACTGGACGAAAACGCACTCTTCGCCGCCGGGGAGATCGGGAGCAGCATCGAGAGGCTACGAAGCCTCGTGGTCGTGCGCGGGGGTCGGCTGGCGTACGAACGCTACTACGGTGGGTGGACCGTGGATACGCTCGCCGATGTGCGCTCGGTGACGAAGAGCGTCATGGCGACGCTCGTGGGGATCGCGATCCAAGATGGCGCGATCGACCGGATCGACCAGCCCATAACCGAACAACAGCGACCACGCGTGGTTGACGGCCGCGCGGGCGAAGTAGGGATTGTCGGGGGAGGTCATCCAGTCGGCCAGTTGCACCCGGCGGGCGATGCCGCTGTCGGCGGGCAGCTCTTTTCCGTCGAGAAACTTGGGAGGCACAACTTCGTCGCTGTCAGGAAGTTTGACCTCGCCTGCGGTCCCTTCGACCACTTGAAACGCCACACGCTGCTGTCCGGTGGGACGCTGCAGCCGGGCGAAGAACGCGGCGTATCCCCAGAAGTCCTTTTGCTTCCACTTGTCGAACGGATGATCGTGACATTGGGCACATTGAATCTGGATGCCGAGAAAAATCTCCGATGTGCTGGAGGCCAGTTTCTCGGGCTTCAATTCCAAAGTTGTGTAGAACAG
>JADFLD010000093.1 GCA_022564535.1 Gemmatimonadota bacterium | reverse complement strand
TGATATTCTCCGGCTGTGAATCCGACGGACCCACCGATCCCGTAGAAGAGTCCGGGACGATCCAGGTGACGACGACAACGACGGGTGACGACATCGACGCCGGCTACGATGTGCAGGTGGCCGGCACGACGGTCGCGATCTCGTCGAACGGTATGGTGAGCATCGCCGACCTGGCGCCTGGGGCTCAGACGGTCACGCTCTCCGATGTCGCGGCCAACTGTACGGTGGCCGGGGACAATCCCAAGTCTGCGACGGTCGTGATTGGCCAGACGACGGCTGTCGCGTTTGCGGTAGCCTGCGTCGCACCTCCGCCTGAGTTCACTCTCTTGGCCGCGGACCGGAACGGCGACATCTACACGATCGACGAGGACACAGGGGCCGAGACGTTGCTGTGGGGTTCGGCGATCACCGACGGAGCCGGTGGCACCACCGACGTTGGTGTCGTCAGCTCGATGCACTGGATCCCATCCACCGAGCAGTGGTGGCTCGGCTCAGGCGGAAGGGCGACATGCGGAGGATGCATCATGATCGTGCCCCTGCCGCTGAGTGAAACACCTGTAGTGGAGCTTGCTCAGACCTCTCGTGGCGTTTCCGGCCTGGCGGTGCATCCGACGACAGAGAAGATCTACACGTTCGAGTCAGACGGCACGGACAGCGTCTACGAGATCGACGCAAACACCGGAGCGTACACCGAGCTCTTCTCCGGCCTCGGGATGAAGAACGGTGGCACGGGTACCACCTTCAGCCTCGATGAGGTGCTCTTCGTGGCTGTTTATGACGAGTTGTGGACTGTAGACTTGGTTACGGGTGCGCCCACGCTCGTCGGCGCCATGACATACACCGGCTTTCCGGCGTTTACCGAAGTCTCCCAGACGATCGGCTCGATGACGACGAGACAGAGCGACGGAGTCGTATTCGGCATCCTCAAGGACGGCGGCAACTCGGGCACCCTTCGGCCGACGTTTCTGGTACGGATCAACTTGGACACCGCCGAGATCACGAACGTGGGTGTGCAGACGCATCTGATGGATGGGTTGACATTTATCATGACGTCTTTGATTACGGGATAGGCCGTGCCACGACGCATAAATCTCAACCCGGGTCCACGCGGGAGGCTCAGATGCGTTTCGGCCGCATAATTGTTGCGCTAATGCTCTCCGCACCTTCGCCATCGGCCAGCCAGGAAGTCGATTCCATGCGTAGCGACATCTTCGACCGCGTCGAGCACCACTACGTGGATTCGGACGGCGTGAGCATCCACTACGTCACCGTGGGAGAGGGTCCGCTCGTGGTGATGATCCATGGCTTCCCCGACTTCTGGTATACGTGGCGGGACCAGATGGAGGCTCTCGAGGGGAGCTATCGGGTGGCGGCGATGGACATGCGCGGGTACAACCGTAGTGACCAGCCGTCCGGGGTGGACAGTTACGCCATGCCGCTGCTCATCCAGGACGTCGAGGCGGTGATCCGGGATCAGGGCGAAGAGCGCGCGATCGTAGTGGGACACGACTGGGGCGGCATGGTGGCATGGTCGGTGGCCATGTTCCGACCCGATCTGGTGGAGCGGCTCATCGTCCTCAACCTCCCCAACCCACGCGGTCTCGCGCGTGAGCTCGCGAACAATTCCGAGCAGGAACGGAACAGTCAGTACGCAAGGAACTTCCAGCAGCCCGGATCGCACGAGGCACTGACGGCCGAAGGTCTCGTCGGGTGGGTCACGGATGAGGCGGTTCGGGGCCGCTACGTCGCGGCGATGGAGCGATCCGATTTCGAAGCGATGATGGCGTACTACAAGGCGAATTACCCTCGTCCTCCGTACGAGGAGATGTCGGGGCCTGTCGTGAAGGTGCAGTCACCGGTCCTGCTGATCCACGGTTTGGACGATCCGTATCTACTCGCTGCAGGGCTCAATGAGACGTGGGAATGGCTCGAAGCGGACCTCACGTTGGTGACCATCCCCGGAGTCGGGCACTTCGTCCAGCAAGACGCTTCGGAGATGGTCACGCGGTCGATCGTCGCGTGGTTGGGGAGGTAAGCCGGTTCCAGCGTCCTACCACGGATTCACGCGGTAACCCTGGTCCTGTAGAAGCAGGAACGCGGTCATCGCGGAAAGCGCCACCTGCACGCCCGGAATCAGCTCGTTCTTGGAGATGCCGCGCGAAGCCGCGCTCTGACCGCACAGGATTACCGGTTGGCCTGCTGCGATGAGCTCTCGGATCAGTTCGGCGTTCGGATTGTCCACGCCGTAGCGAGCGCGGTATGCCTTGTCGTCCAACAAGTCGAACGAGGCTCCACCGTGCGCCACGATGGCACCGCTGAGGCGGTCGCCCGGCACGCCTGCCTGGGCGTGCATGTTCAAGAAACGCGCGACAGTCGTGATGGCCGGGTTGGGGCGATCCGGAGACTCTGTCGGCGTGGCGACTTCGAAAGCGATCCTGAAGTCCCGATCCGTCGGAGTGTCGATGTCTACGTCGACCGCGAAGACGGCTCCTGCTGACTGGATCAGTGGACCCGCGTGTGGGCTCTGCTGTGCGGACACGCTCGTGGCAAGCACGACGATTGCGAGGAGGGGGACGGAAAGACGCATTGGGTGAACCCTCGGTGTGGTGACGGATTATCCGGTCAGCGCGCGTGTTTCTGGGAGTGACCTGTCGGGTGTTCGTCGTCGTCATGCTGATGATCGTGGCGGCCCTGGTGGAAGACGACGTGAACGAGGGATCCGCTCACGAACGCTTGATAGAGCTCGAGGCCAGGGCCCTGGGCCCCGCCGAGAAACTCCACTCCGGCGCCGTATCCCACGAGTGTCGCCATCACGATCGATCCGACACCGGCCACCGCTGCGCGCCATCCGAACCTCGGGCGGATCAGCCACCAGATCACGAGGCTGACTGGAATCCTGTGCAGAATCACGGCGAGAGCGAAGGGAGCTGCCACCGCGCCCGCTCTGGGAGCCAGCCCTGCGCCCTCCAGCAGAGCGTGGATCACCAGGCCCGAGAGCCCAACCAGGAGCGCCATGTTGTCGGTGTGCTGCTCGAGGGCGTGAGACGCCCGCTCCATAGCGGCCGGCAGGAGAAACCCGAGGCCGAGCGCCACGACGGTGGTGACGCTTCGTTCCTCCAAGGCGTGGGGGACGACCTGCCACACGACGAGTAGCGGCACGGCTAGGTACACGAAGCCATCGACGAACCTCACGGCCGTGGGGCGGTCGTGCAGCAAGCGGTACAACGCCGGTCCGGCGATCGGCGCCGCCAGGGCCGCGATCAGATAGCCCAAGACCGGCCAGCCATACCGGGACGGTGACCCGCCTCAGCGAATTCCGACGATGCCACGAACCGAGTCGATCAACTTCGCGGAGTCCCACCCGATACCGTGGCGGAACACGATGCTCGTATCGTGCAGATTTCCGACGCTCTCGAGGTCGGCGTCGATCACGACGAGGTCCGCGATTTTTCCGGCCTCGATCGTCCCGACGTCTTCATCGATTCCCAGGATTTTGGCGCCGTTCAGGCTCATGATCTGAATGACCTCAGGGGCTGAGAACCCTGCCTCCAGAAGGAGCTCGTAGTTGCGCTGGTCCCCGAATCCCGGAGGTGCGGCTCCGTAGCCGGTCGGGTCGACGCCCGCGGCCAGGAGACCGCCCGCCGCTACGAAGGCGCGCTCGTATTCCATCGCCTTCGCGAAGAGGGCCGGGTCGATCGCTCCACGTCCGGCCCGTCGTGCGATCGCGATCTCACGCACCTCGGCGGCGATTTCGGGCGCCAGGATGTCGTAGACGCGTTCGTCTATGGGTGGGCGTCCGGATACGGAAATCTCGTAGACGACGAGCGTCGACGTCATCGCCACGCCGTTGTCGATCATGTCCCGGAACGTCGCTTGGACCTCGGGACCGCTCACGTCGAGATCGGCGTACGTATTGCGGAAGCCGGATGGGCACTCGTCCGGCCGCTTGTTCGGAGCGTATTCGCTGTTGGCGAACAACCCGTGCTCGAGATTGTCGATGCCGAGTGCCACCGCCTCACGGTATCCCACCGAGCAGAGGTGAGCCGTGACCTTCACACCATGCGCGTGGGCTTCTTCGATCGCAGCACCCAGTTCGGCGCGGGAGATCCAGGTGTACGCCTTGAACCAGCTGACGCCTTCTTCAGCCCAATAGCGCACGACGCGGCGTGCCTGCGCCGGCCCCTCGAGGCGCGCCATGGTTAGTGATCCCTGCTCGCCCGTCAGATACGGACCGGTGGTGAACATCGTGGGGCCGATCACCCGGCCGGCGTCGATCTCGCGTTTCAGGTTCAACTCGGCATACGGTTGCTGCGCTCCCGTGGTTCGGATGGTGGTGACACCCGAAGCGAGGTAGAGCCGGGAGCCTGAGAAGGAGAGCTGCGCGGCCCGCCCGTTCCCGCCGGTGTAGTAGCTGTGATTGTGGAGCCCGATGAGCCCGGGGATGACGGTTTGCCCCGACAGGTCCAAGACCTCGGCCGTTTCTGGGACGCGGACACTGCCCGACGGACCGATCGCGGTGATCCGGTCGCCCTCGATCAGGATCGTCTGGTTCATCATCGCCGGGGCGCCGGTACCGTCGATCACCGTGGCGTGGGTGAGCGCGATGCTGGGCGCATCGACCGCGATGAACGCACTGAAGTTCTGCGCCGTGGCGTGGGTTGCGCCGAGGCCGGAAGCGAGGAGGAGCGAGGCTCCCATAGCTGCGGATCTCATCTCAATTTTCCACCACGTCAAAGGCGAATTTCATTCCGGACTCCAAGTGTTCGGCGATGTGACAATGCACCATCCACCGTCCCGGGTTCGAAAGCTCCAAGAGGATGTCTGTCGTAGAGCCGGTCGGCAACAGAACGGTGTCCTTCCAGACCATGTTCTGATTGGGAACGCCATTCTGCTCTATCACGAGAAAGCGCTGACCGTGGATGTGGAGAGGGTGCTGCATCGCGTGGAACGCGCCCCGGTCGTTCGTGATGCGAATCTTGACGACGTCGCCTACTTTGAACCGCCACGCGATGTCGGAATTCTCGGCGCCGGTCCGCGGGTCGCGCAGGAGCCACTTCACTTCGACTCCGCTCGTCGCCCAGTTCATCACGGGCATCGTGCCTGTCCACTCCACCGGGTTGAAGTAGACCCAGTCGAGGTTCATCGACTGCTCGATCGCCATCGGCAGGCCATCGACTTCGAGCGTCAAGACGAGCTCGTGGTCGGGCTCGCGGTCGAATTGGTGGCGGTACCGATCGATGTCTGCGACCACTTCGCCATTCGTACGGAGTGTCCGAAATGCGTTTGTGTGGTCTTGGGCACCCTTTGCTTCCGACACGGTGATGGTGCCGAGCGAGGCGATCTCTTCGAGAAAGAGGCCCCGACGATGGTTTATGCCTTGTACGCGATTCGTGAGCGTATAGGCTCCTGGGTTGGGGAAGAGCACCTCGACCACGTACCGTTCTGCGGGCGCGAGAACGACGCTCTCGACGAACGCTTCCCGTTCGAATTTTCCTACGTCGGAGCCCACCGCCTTGATCGCTAACGGGGGATCATCGGGACGTGACGTCGGACGGAAGGACAAATTGAACGTTCGGGTGTTCGACACGTTGGTGAGATGGAACCGCACGACGGTGCCGGCTTCGACGTCGAGGTTGTACACGGGCTCCCCGTTCGTGAGGAAGACGTTTCCGAAGCGACCCATGAGCATGTAGTTCGATGATTCGTCACCAAATGGCACGAGGTCCTCTTCGGTGAGCAGAATGTCGTCGAGCATGACGATCTCCTCGTAGTTCACCGGGCTGTAGTAGTCCTCGGCCGTCGGCTCGACGAGCATGTTGCCCGCGAGCCCCAGCTCTTGCTGGATGTCCTCCCTGTGGTGCGGGTGGTACCAGTAGATGCCAGGGTCGGGGAAGAACAGCTGGTACCGAAACGTCTCGCCGGGCTGCACGGGATCCTGGGTAACGCCAGGCACGCCGTCGAATCGGTTGTCCAGGCGGAGGCCGTGCCAGTGCACGGTGGTGGGAAAGGGCGTGTCGTTGGTGAAGTTCACGAAGATCGTGGACCGCTCACCCACGTGTATGAGCGGCCCCGGGATCTGCCGGTTGAAGGCCATCATGACCAGGTCACGTCCAGCGATCCGTTTTCTGACGAAGCCGGCGGTCAGGTCGAGCGTTCCACCGTCCGGGAGGGCGACCACCTGGCGGCGCTCGGCCAGGGGCAGGGTCGCCGGGTCAGCCATCGGCCGAACCGGCTCCACGCGCGGCCGGGCGCGCATGATACCGGGCAGCATGGGTACGCCTTCGTACATAGGGGGCAGAGACCACCGCATGTCGGGGTCCGGACCTTCCACGCCGGACCTGTTCATGCCGCCGACCGCACTCATCGGTTCCCCCGCCTCGGCCGACGGGGCCAACGCCAGGAGGTCGTGGGCTTGCATACGGCTCGAAGGTGAGCGGCCGCGGATGACCAGGGGGCCCGTACGCTCGGTCACACGGGCCGACCCCTCCGCTGTGACGAGGATCATGTACTTGTTGAACGCGATCTCGCCGAGCTCGTTCCGACCGTTGGCCACCTCACCGAGCTTGATGAGCGGGTCGAGTCCGAGTGGCGTTGCCCACGCCACATACGTCGTGTACGGTCCGAGCGACGCAGGGTCGGGTAACCCTTCGATCCAGGCGGTGACCTCGTTACGGTGTCGACCCTCTGGGGTGACGGTGACGCCGAAGGGCGACCACGGGCGCCGTAGGGCAACGACGCCTGTGGCATCTCCACCCCGCGTGGTCGAGAAGAGGTCGATGCAATTCAGGTCCGATGCCGGACGCGTCGCGATCGTCCCAGCGCGCTCGGGGCCGGTGGGGGTGGCTTCGAACAACGCCGCGCCGGTGGCGGGTGCCCGATCGGCGCAGAGTGGTGCGACGCCTGGGATTTGGGCTTCAGCCGGGCTCGCCGAGTGCAGCGCTCGCAGCAGGACCGCCGCGACCGCCAGCGAGAGGGGCGCTTGTCGAATCAACATTCGAGGAGCTTGGCCCAGCGTGGCTCGCGGAGCAACCCGCCCCATCGAAGGGTTTGGCGACGCATACGCTGCGGCACGCGTCCGTGTCGGACGAGTTCGCGAGTCGGGTGGTTGACAGGGGGGCCCCGGACCTAGAGTTTAGGTAAGCCTAAATATTGTACGTCGGACTCCTGACCCGCCCTGCCAACTCATCTATGGTCGATCCCGTACTCGCACTCGCCGTCTTCGCCGCCTTGCTCGTGGTGCTCGCACTCCTGTTCTGGCCTCGGGTAGGTCTCTTGCTGCGTCTCAAGCGCATGTCGGAGCTGAGCGAGCGGGTCCTGCTCGAGG
>JADFLD010000092.1 GCA_022564535.1 Gemmatimonadota bacterium | reverse complement strand
ATGAGGACGCGCCGGCGGGCATACGCTCCGATCGTGACAAGGTGGTCATTCTCGGCAGCGGTCCGAACCGGATCGGGCAGGGGATCGAGTTCGACTACTGCTGCGTCCAGGCCGTGCTCGCTCTTAAGGAGGCCGGATTCGAGACGATCATGATCAACTCGAACCCGGAAACGGTGTCGACCGACTTCGACGTGGCCGACAAGCTCTACTTCGAGCCGGTGACACTCGAGGACGTCCTCGAGATTCTCCACCTCGAACGGCCGACGGGCGTGATCGTCCAACTCGGCGGGCAGACACCGCTCAAGCTCGCCCGAGGGCTCGAAGAGTTCGGAGCGCCGATACTCGGCACGTCGGTCGACGCGATCGACCGCGCCGAGGACCGCGACCGCTTCGATGAGGTGTGCCGAAAGATCGGAGCTCGGACGCCGGAAAACGGAATGGCGACTCATGAGGAGCAGGCGGTGGTGGTGGCTCGCAAGATCGGCTTCCCGGTTCTGGTTCGCCCGAGTTACGTCCTGGGTGGACGGGCCATGCGCATCATCTACGATGAACCCTCGCTCCGGCTTTACTTCGAGGAGGCCGTGAAGGCGTCGCCCGATCACCCGATTCTGATCGACCGATTCCTCGAAGACGCGTTCGAGGCCGACGTCGACGCCCTGTGCGACGGTACGGACGTCGTGATCGGCGGCATCATGCAGCACATCGAGGACGCCGGCGTACACTCGGGCGACTCGGCGTGCGTACTTCCGCCCTACCTCCTGTCTGGAGAGGTCTTGGAGGAAATCCGTGATCTGACCCGGAAATTCGCGCTCGAGTTGGGTGTCGTCGGCCTGATGAACGTCCAGTACGCGATCCGTGACGGCGTCGTGTACGTCCTGGAGGTCAATCCTCGCGCCTCGCGAACCATCCCCTTCGTCAGCAAGGCGACCGGTGTCCCGTTGGCGAGGCTCGCGGCGCGCGTGATGGCGGGCGAAAAGCTCGCCGACCTCGATGTTCCCGATGAGCCGCCGGTACCGGGAGTCGCGGTGAAGGAGGCGGTCTTCCCGTTCGACCGGTTCGACGTGGACGTGATTCTCGGCCCTGAGATGCGTTCCACCGGTGAGGTCATGGGCTTCGACGACTCGTTCGGCATGGCGTTCGCGAAGGCGCAGGTCTCGGCGGGAAACGAGCTGCCGGAGGAGGGCACGGTGATCGTGACGGTGAATAGTCGAGACCGCGAGACCGTCACGCCCATGCTGCGTCGCCTGCGTGACCTCGGGTTCGATCTGATGGCGACACGAGGGACGCAGGCGTCGCTGAAGCGCCTCGGTGTCCCTTCGAAGATGGTCTACAAGGTCGGTGAAGGGCGACCGAACATCGTCGATCACATCGTCACCGGGGACATTGCTCTCCTCATCAACACGCCGCTGGGCAAGAAGTCTCAGTACGACGACTACGCGATGCGGCGAGCGGCCATCACGCACAACGTCCCCTATCTGACGACGATGTCCGCGACTTCGGCGGCGTGTGACGCGCTCATCGCGATGAAGGCCCGGCGGAGGGAGGTGCGGTCGATCCAGGAACGAATCGCTTCGCTGTCGGCGACAGCGGACGCGAGCTGACGCGGCCTCCACGGACCGCCGAAGCGTGCGTACGAAGACCGGTTTCTTTCTCCACCCTGCGTCGCCCCTCCACGACACAGGGTGGCGCCATCCGGAGCACCAGGGGCGCCTGCGTGCGCTGGCCTCGACGGTAGGGAAAGATCTTCTGACGCTCCATGGGCATGTCGAGCAGATGCCTGCGCGTATGGCCGACATCGAAGATCTGCTTCGGGTCCACTCCCAGGAGCATGTGGACGCCGTGCGTCGGGCCTGTTCGTCTGCGGAGGAGCGCCAGGAGATCGTCGGCATCGACGCTGACACGCTCGTTTCCTCAGCGTCGTGGGAGGCAGCGCTCGGCAGCGCGGGGAGCGCGATCGCAGCCGCCGAATCGGTGGCCGGGGGAGAGATCGGGACGGCTTTCGTGGCGACGCGTCCACCTGGACATCACGCAACGCCCGACCGTGCGATGGGCTTTTGCCTCTTCAACAGCGTTGCGGTCACCGCCCGCTGGCTTCAGGCGCACGGGCACGCAGAGCGCGTCCTGATCGTCGATTGGGACGTCCACCACGGGAACGGCACGCAGGACACTTTCTATGATGACCCCACCGTCTTCTTTCTCTCGCTCCATCAGTGGCCGCACTACCCAGGCTCGGGTGCGGCGGAGGAGCGGGGCGAGGCTGCAGGAGACGGCTTCACGTTGAACGTGCCGCTGCCTGCGGCTATTCCGCGTTCGGAGTATCTCGCACGCTTCACCCATGCGCTCGACCGCGCTCTGGAGAAGATGAACCCCGACTTCGTGCTCGTCTCCGCTGGTTTCGACTCCATGGCCGGAGACCCACTGGGCGACTTTCTGTTGGAGCCGGAGGACCTACACGCGATGACGCGGCGCATCGTCGACGTCGCGGCGGCAGGTTGCGACGGCCGCGTCGTGGTGCTCCTCGAGGGCGGCTATGACCCGGCCCGACTCGGTCAGGGGACCGTTGCGGTAATCCGTGCGCTGGCGGACCTCGACGCGCCAGGGCAGTGAGTCGCAGGACGACGCTTTAGAACGCGCTCGTTGCCTCCGTAGCGCTCGTTCATACCTTGTCTCTCCATGCCATCCAACGATGCGGTCGCCGAGGTGGGCCTTCACTCGGTTCCTTCAATGCTCGATCTGGTCCGGCTGAGCACGCAACGACTGTTCCCGCCAGGCGGGCGTGAGCTCTACCGGCAGATCGCACTTCTCACGGAGATGTCTCCGGATCATGAGGTCCTGGATGTAGCCTCCGGCAAGGGCGTTCCGCTCGGGTACTTCGTCAAAGAGTTCGGCGTGACGGCGTCGGGTGTCGACATCGACCCGACGATGGTCGAGGAGGCCGAGGCATGGAGTCGAGCGGAGGGAATCGCGGACCGCCTGCAGTTCCAGACCGGGCGCTCGGACGCGCTCCCGTACCGCGACCAAATCTTCGATATCACCATCGGAGAAATCGGGCTCTCGAGCCACTGCGCTCCACAAGACGCCATCGGAGAAATGGTGCGCGTCACCAAGACCGGCGGATTCGTCGTGCTCGTGCAACTGGTGTGGAAGGCCCCCGTGGACGAGGCGCGGCGCGCGGTGCTCTCGGATCATCTCGGAGCTCGGCCGCTCATGGTCGTAGAGTGGAGGCGCCTGCTTCGCGAGGCTGGCGTCGAGGACATTCACGTCGAGGACTGGTCGGATGAGGAGACGTCGTTTCGCCCTACTGTGGTGAAGCCGTTTCCGGATTTCGCCGAGCTCTTCACCCTCGGCGAGCGGTTGGCCATTCTTCGGCGGGCCTGGCGGCGCTGGGGCTGGCGGGGCGTATGTTCAGCGATCGCGCGAGAGAGTGAGGTCCACAAGCTTCTGACGAACGAGCGGATTCTCGGCCTGGATCTGCTCCGCGGCCGCCGGGCCGGTGCCGAGACCGTGTCGCCCGGGACTTCGGGGGAGGGCGGCACCGAGGAAGCGGAGATCGCTGCTTCGGTCTCATCGTTGCCCGACGCGGCGGAGACCAACGCTGAGGACGATAGGGGAGGGTCGGAGGCGGACACGGCCGGATTGCCTCTGTTCGGAGGGGATGGCACCTCCGCACCGAAACCCCGAGACTGAAAGCCGTCCACCGCGCCCACGAACCGACGAGAGACGCACGTGTGAATACAGCCTTGTTGTGCAACGAAGAAGGGGTCGCTCGCGTGCAAGAGGCGCTGCGCGAGCAGGGGCTGGATGGGTGGCTTCTGTATGAGTTCCACCACATCAACCCGATCGCGGTCACGCTCTTGGGCTTGGGAAAGACGACCCGTCGAGCGTTCGTGCTGATCCCGGCCGAGGGGGAGCCGGTCGCGATGATCCACGCGATCGAGGCGTCTTCGTGGCGGCACTGGCCTTTCGCTCGGACGACGTATTCGGGTTGGCGCGACATGGACGAAAAACTCGCCGAGCTGGTCGAGGGACGGACCCGACTCGCCATGGAGGTTTCTCCGGGCGGCGCTGTTCCGACGCTCGACTACGTGCCGGCTGGCATCGCCGGCGTGCTGACGGGCCACGGGGTTGAGATCGCCAGTTCCGGTGACCTGGTGTCACAATTCCACTCGGTTCTTTCGCCAGAGCAACTCGACGACCACCGCAGGGCGGCCGAGATCGTGCGTGATGTCGCCCGGCGGGCTTTCGAGCGGGCGGCTGCGGCGATTCGCACGGGGGCGCCGACGTCCGAGGGCGTGCTCTCGGAGTGGATCGTTTCCGAGTTGACGGGCGCGGGCCTGGTCGAGGGCCCCGCGTGCATCGTCGCGATCGGTCCGAGGGCGTCGGACTCGCATTATTCTCCGGTGGGCGCCGGGGAGACCATCGACCGTGGGGATCTGTTGCTGATCGACTTGTGGGGGGCGTTCGACGGATCTGTCGCGGCCGATCAGACCTGGATGGGGATCATGGCCGCGGAGGTCGACTCACGCACCCAGGAGATATGGGAGGCGGTCCGAGACGCGCGCGATGCCGCCGTGACCTTCTTGCGCGAGCGCTTCACGGCGGGCGAGGACGTGCGAGGCTTCGAGGTGGACGACGTCGCCCGCGCAGTGATCGTCGAGCGGGGCTACGGAGAGTACTTCGTGCATCGGACCGGTCATTCGATCGACACCGATCTCCATGGCAGTGGACCCAATCTCGACAATCTGGAAAGCCGAGACGACCGCCGGCTTCTGCCCGGCGTTGCCTTCTCGATCGAGCCCGGTATCTACATCCTGGACGATATCGGGGTCCGGAGCGAGCTCAACGTTCACTGGGGGGTCGACGGGCCGGAGGTCACGCCGGCAGAGATTCAATCGGAGATCTTCCTGCTGCTCGACGAGTGAGTCGGGGTGTCGCTCGGGTAGACGTCGCCCTGCCGCTGCCGATCCACCGCACGTTCACATATCGGGTCGATGGGCCGATTCCGCCCATTGGCACGCGCGTGCTGGTTCCCTTCCGCAGAGACGAGCGGATCGGATGGGTCGTGGGACCCGGTTCGCGAGGTGAGATCAAGGGGCTCAAGTCGGTGCTTTCCGTCCTGGACGAGACGCCTACGGTGCCCGCCGACCTCGTGGAGCTGTGTCGCTGGATCGCCGACTATTACATCGCTCCCATGGGGATTGCACTGCGAGCGGCGTTGCCGGCCGTCCTGTCTGATGTGTCCCGCGACTATGTAACGCTCCGCGACTTGGGCAGCCGATCGCTGAGGCCGCGGGAGCAGCGGGTTGCAGACTGGCTTTCGGGCCGGCCCGGGCCGCAACGCGTGCGGACCATGAGGAGGGATCTAGGCATGGGGTCGGTGTGGCCTGAGGTGCGGTCGCTGCTGGCCCGGGGCGTCCTGTCTCATGAGACCCTGCCGCCTACGACTCCGTCGGTGAAGACACGGCGCGTGGTCCGCATTACCCGACACTTGGGAACGCTGGCCGAGCGGGACGAGATTTTCGGCAGGGCAGGGAGACAGAAGGCGGCCTACGCGTCCCTAGAGGCCTCGGGTGGGTCCTCGGATCTCAGTCATCTCACGGGCAACGAGGGCTTCAGTCGGACGGTCATCGCCGGCCTGGAGGAAAAGGAGTTGGTGCAGCTGGTGGATGAAGAGGAGTATCGCGACCCGTTTGCCCACACCGCGGTGCCTGAGGCACCCAAGCTCACCCTGACCCAGCACCAGCGTGTGGCGCTCGCCGCTCTCGTCGATGGCTTGGACGAGCGCGTCCCTGCACCCTATCTGCTGCAGGGGATCACCGGATCAGGCAAGACCCTGGTCTATATCGAGTTGCTCCGGGAGGCGCTTGCTCGAGGTCGGACAGCGATCGTCCTGGTGCCTGAGATCGCCCTGACCCCCCAGACGGTGTCGCGCTTCAGGGCGCATTTCGCGGACGACGTCGCGGTGTTGCATTCGGGGCTGTCGGACGGGGAGCGCTACGACGCGTGGCGTCAGCTTCGCAACGGTGAACGTCGGATCGCGATCGGTGCGCGCTCGGCTCTCTTCGCCCCTCTGGAGAATATCGGGGCGGTCATCGTCGACGAGGAGCACGAGGGCACGTACAAGCAGTCGGACGCGCCGCGATATCATGCTCGGGACCTGGCGGTCATGCGGGCGCGGGCCCACGGGGCCGTGTGTGTGTTGGGCAGCGCGACCCCATCGCTCGAAAGTTGGCAGAACGCACGCTCCGGCAAGTTCCGGCATCTCTTCCTGCCGGAGCGAGTCGGCGGTGGTCGCCTGCCCGAGGTCCGGGTGATCGACTTGAGGAAGGAGCGCAAAAAGGAGGGCGGGGGCTCGCCTCGCGCTGGACGGGGTGCCGGCGTGCTCTGCCGCGAACTCGTGGACGCCATCGACGTAAGGCTTCGCAAACGCGAGCAGGTGATCCTGCTCTTGAACCGCCGAGGCTACTCGTCCTTCGTCCAGTGTCGGGAGTGCGGAGAGGTCGAGCAATGCGAGAACTGTTCGATCTCTCTGACCTTCCACCGGGTGACTCAGCGCATCGTCTGTCACCACTGTCGCTTCGAGGCGCCCGCTCCCTCGCGATGCCCTCGGTGTGGCTCGGCGGACCTGTCGTTTCGCGGCGTCGGTACCGAACAGGTCGAGCGTGTCGCCAACGAGGCGTTTCCGGAGGCGCGCATTGCGCGCATGGACGTCGACACGACTTCGGGCAAGTGGGCCCACCAGCGCATTCTTGCTCGTGTGGAGAGCGGGGAAGTCGATATTCTCCTCGGCACCCAGATGATCGCTAAGGGCCTCGACTTTCCACGCGTCACGCTCGTGGGCGTGGTGAACGCGGACGTCGGCATGAACCTGCCGGATTTCCGCGCCAGCGAACGCACTTACCAGCTCCTCAGTCAGGTTGCCGGCCGGGCCGGGAGAAGCGTCCTCGGCGGTGAGGTTCTCATACAGACTTCTTTGCCCGATCACTACGCCGTCCGCGCGGCGGTAGCGCACGACTTCGAGATGTTCGCCACCCGTGAGCTCGAAGAACGCTTGCGCCCCAGCTACCCGCCCCACGTGCGCCTGGTCAACGTCGTCGTCAGCAGTCCCGACCAGGGCCTTGCCGCCCGCGCGGCTGAGGGAGGCGCAAACTGGCTTCGCCGCTGGTTGTCGGCGGGTGCGCGGCCCCGCCGCTCGGGACCGGGAGGGGGTGTTGGAGTCGAACTGGTCGGCCCGGCCCCGGCGCCCATCGAGAGGCTTCATAACCGCTGGCGTTGGCACTTCCTCCTGAGGGGGTCGTCGCCACGGGCCCTCGGTCGTGCAGCCCGGGCCCTGGCGGAGGATTCCCATCTT
>JADFLD010000091.1 GCA_022564535.1 Gemmatimonadota bacterium | reverse complement strand
CTGAGCGGATTGGTCATCAACGCGTCCAAAAAGGGCGTCATGAGCTCGTTATCGAGCACGGACTCCCGCCAGTGACCGTCCGCGGAGCCCGGACCGGCACTGTTCTCGACCGGGACCTTCTCCCCGCCCGAGTAGGAGGCTCCACCCGCCGCGTCGAACGCAGCAATCGCCAGCACGCCGTTGAAGTGCGTGTCCACACCCGGATCGGGGGGAAGGGGGTCTGGTGGAAGCGACGGGTTCTGCAAATGCCCCGTGCGAGACCAGATGGTCCCAATGCCGAGCACGTGTCCCATCTCATGGAGCACGACCTCCAGCATGTCGCCGTCCAGTTCCAGCTTCTCGAGATCGGCCTGATCGAACTGCATCGACCCGAGAGTGGGGATGTGGGTGATCCCGCGCAACGCACAGGGTCCGGCCTGGCCGAGCACCCCGCCGACGCCGTCGATGGAGACGATGGAAACGTAGATCCGAATGTCGTCGATGACATCACTGACCGCTGCCTGCCCCTCGATGCATAGATCTGCCGGGTACGGTTCCTGCTCCCCCCCAGAAAAGTCGACGTCGAAGACGTCCCCGACGATGATGTCCGTCCAGCGGTCGGCGGCCGCCTGGAACGCTGCATTCTGGGCAGCGGTGCCGTTGTCGAGGAAGACCAACTCGATATTGAACGGAATCACGTCGCCGCCGAGGGTGATATCCATCGTCGTGCCTGAGTACGTCGAAAAGGCATGCAGCGCGATGTGGTACGTCCCGCTTGCGGAAACGATCTGGCACGTCTCGGCCGTAGTGGTATTCAAGCTCCTGCAGTCGTCGTACTGCGGGAACGCAGACGGCCTATTCGCCCCCTCGATGTAGAGGTCCACGTCTCCTGTCCCGCCGCTCAGCGTAATCGTCAGTAAACCCGGCGAGCCCGGCGGAATATCGAGCCGGAACAGCAATTCGCTGTCTGTCACGCCACCGAGGCCGGTCACCGGAACCCCGGCGGACACGGACGTCTGGAGTGTGACGAACTGAGTCTTGCTCACCTCATTGTCGGTCTCGTCCAGCTCGACGATCACGTCGTCGGCATCCGCAACGATGCTCAGGACGTGCGAACCAGGAGTGAACGGTCCGGCCACGAACTCGACCGCCACTTCGGCCCCCACCGGAAGAGCAGGGAGGTCGGCGGAGGCGATCTCCACGCCGTCGGCCAGGAGCTGCACACGGAACCCGCCTCCAGTACCCGCGTCCCCGTCATTCTGGATCGTCATCTGGACCGTCACCGTCTCGAGCGACGTAGGATCGGCGCGGATGACCGTAAGCGTTCCGCCTCCGCCCCCTCCTGAACAGCCCGAACCGCCAGTCTGATTCCCAGACACGAGGTTAGGCGTTGGGGTGGCGCTCCGCGCGATCGCCGAAATCGTGACCTCCGCCCCTCCGGTGATCGCCGCCTTGAGGCACTGGGGACCGAACGGCGTCCCGAGCGTCCATGTGGTCGCCGCCTCACCGTTCGCCTCCGCTACGATCGTAATGGCACTCACCGAACCGTGCGTCGGGTCGGGTGAGAACGTGACCGTCGTTCCCCCTACCGGCGAACCCAACCTGTCCTGAGTCGCGACCACGATCGCATTGGCCAACGCAAACCCCGCAACAGCCTCTTGCGTGCCGCCCGACAGGAGCACCACCAACGAGGCAACCTGTTGGACGGTGACGGCGGCCGTAGCTGTCAGTCCTGCCGACACGGCAACGATGCTGGTCGCGCCGTTCGAGACGGCCCTTGCGATGCCGGTGGCGCCCACGCTGACCACCGAAGGGTCGTCGCTCGTCCACACGACCGCCCCAGGCAATTCATCGCCGTTCTGGTCGAGGACCCTCGCCGTCAGCGGCCGGGTCTCGTTGAGATACGTGAAGTCGGCCGAGCCAGGAGAGATGCTGATGGAGGTCGGCACCGGCGTTTCCATTGGGGTCGGCGTATCGCCGCCGCAGCCGGTCAGGAGGACGAGGACGAGCGCCTGAGCCGCGCGTCGCATCTCGTGGGGGGTCAAGCGCATCTCCATAGCCCTCATGCTGGATACGTCGAATGAGTAACGAACGACCCGCCGTTCGCGGAACACAGATCCGAGTGGCGTCCTCAACCTATATACCTTCGCCCCAGGAATCGCGATATCGTGCAATCCGGGACGACTCAGCGATCTAGCCGCCGCACTTCCCTGGCGATCTCATCGCACAATCGTGCGAGAGCCCGGCTCAGCGCCGCCACCGATCCGTCGGTCGTGGCTCCGCTCGTGGTCTCCTGAATCATGGAATCGCCCCGATACAGGGTCTCTCGTGGGTCTCCACTCGTAATACGCCAGTCGGCCTCGAGTATGACGGATCCGGTCGAGTCCGCCTCGAAGCGCGCGAAGTCGACGGAGACACCGTAGTCGACCTGTGCGGACTCGTACCACGGGTAGAAGACGTAGTCGTCGGGCCCCAGTGCACGTACGAGGTTCTGTGACAGGGCGCGCAGCACGTTGTCCCGGAGGGGCTCAGCCCAACGTGCCGTCGGGGAGACCGCGACCTGATTGTCGCTCAACCGGGTCACGAGCTCGGAGCGATCGAGGTAGCCGGGCAGCGTAACGGGCCCGAGCCCCAGTGTCCCTCCCAGGGGTGGGCCGACGGCTCCAGGCGCCTCAGCGGAGGTCAAGAGGAAGAACGTCGACACATCGGCCCTTGGGCTGAGGCACCCGGCCGCGACGAGCGTCAGGGCAAGCAGAGCGCGGCGCATCATTCCCCTCCCCCCGGTCTACCCCTCAGGATCGCGCTGGGATTGCGCTCCAGATAGTCGGCGAGGCTTCTAAGCGCGCGGCTCGCCGCGCCCAGATCGGCCATCGCCCGCTCGAACTCCACGAATACAGGTGACTCTGGCGCCAGCACGACGCTCACATCTCGGAGCGTCACCTCCAGCTGTTCCATCGTCGAGGTCGCTTGGTCGGCCGTCGCCAAGAACCCCTCCTGAATGGGCGTGAGCGATGCATCGACGTGCGCGAGCAACGACCGAAGGTCCGAGACTGTCTCGTTGAGGTTGTCGATCGTCGCCGGCAACTCCACGATGGCGGCCGAGAGCTCCGGCATCGCGGCCAGCGTGCCGATCTCTCGGAACGCATCGGTGACCACATTGACGAGCGCGTCGAGCTGAACGGCTCCGAGGTCGGCAATGATGCCGTAGATCTCCTGTTCGATTCGCGCGAGGCCCGTATTCACCGTCGGAATTTCCGGATACGGGGCCCCAGGCACCGGCTCGGTGTCGACCGGATTTCCGGGGTCGAGGTCGAGCGCAATGAACTTGCGCCCGGTAACGAGACTCTCGGTCGCAAGTTCCGCCCGGATGCCCAGACCGATGAGTGTATCGAAATCCAGCGGGTCGTCGAGGCGCACGCCAGCGCCGCGCGACTCGAGCTGCCGGCGATCTATTTCGTAGATGACCACTACGCGGAAATCCACACCGGCCCGATCGACGTCAGGAAGATCGAGCAGGACTTCGGTAACCTCGCCCACATCGATCCCACGAAACCTTACCGGGGCACCCACGCCGAGTCCCGCCACAGAGCCCTCGAAGAACGACATGAACGTCTGCGTGTCGCGAAACATCCGACCGGAGCCGAACACTCCGACAGCGACGACTGCGAGTAACACGCCCCCCAGCACGAACGCGCCGATCAACGTTGGATTCGCCTTCCGGCTCATGTCAGATCTCCCCTCTGCTCAGGAATCGACGAACGCGGCTATTCTCAGCGTGGTCGCGCAACTCGGTGGGAACACCCTGCGCGATCATCGTACGTGTCTCGGCGTCGAGGAAGACAGAGTCGGTGCCGATCGCGAATATGCTCGCGAGCTCGTGCGTGACCACGACGATCGTAGCCCCGAGACTGTCACGCAACTCGACGATCAGGTCGTCCAGCAACCTCGAGCTGATCGGGTCGAGCCCGGCCCCCGGCTCGTCGAACAGGAGGATGTCCGGGTCGAGCGCCATCGCCCGCGCGAGCCCCGCGCGCTTCTGCATGCCACCGCTGATCTCTGACGGGTGGTAGTCTTCGAAGCCGGCGAGCCCGACGAGGGCGAGCTTGAGCGCCGACACCTCGCGGATCTCGGACTCTGACAAATCTGTGAACTCCCCCAGGGGGAGTCCCACGTTTTCCGCGAGCGTCATCGAGCTCCACAGGGCGCCGCTTTGGTAGAGGACTCCGACCCGGCGAATCATCTGCCTGCGCCGCTCGTCGTCCGCCGCCGTGAAGCTCTCTGTACCGTAGTAGATCTCGCCCTTGGCGGGCTCGTTCAGCCCGACGATGTGGCGAAGGAGGGTACTCTTCCCACACCCGCTTCCGCCCATGATGACGAAGATGTCCCCGACGTGGATGTCGAAGTTCAGCTCCTCCTGGAGCACGAAGTCCCCGTAGGCCATCGTCAGATTGCGAACCGAGATCGCGATCGGCGCAGCCGTAGCGGCGACGGGGGCCTCCATCAGATTCCCAACGTATAGAAGAGGAACGCAAAGAGGCCGCAAGCGACGATGATCGCGACGATGCTGGTGACGACGGCCGACGTGGCCGCGTCTCCCACCGCCGACGAGCTCTTCCCCGCATTCATGCCGCGCAGGCATCCAGCGATCGCGATGAGCACGCCGTAGACGCTCCCCTTGAAGACGCCACCCAGCACGTCCGTCAGGCTGATCGCGTTCGCCGTCTGCTGGAAATACTCGACGGCCGACAGGTCCAACATTGTGATGCCCACGAACGAACCACCGAGGATGCCCATCGCGTCGCCATAGAGCGTCAGGAACGGCATCATCAAACAGAGAGCGAGTAGGCGCGGAAGCACGAGGAACTCGATCGGCGAAATCGCCATCGTGGTCAGCGCGTCCGTCTCCTGCGTCACGCTCATGGCACCGAGCTGGGCGGCGAACGCCGCGCCACTCCTTCCAGCCATGACGATGCCCGTGATGAGCGCGCCCATGTCGCGGACCATCGCCACGCCGACCAGGTCCGCGACGTAGATCGTGGCGCCGAACGTCTGGAGCTGCACCGCGCCCACGAAGGCCAGAATGAGACCGAGCAGAAACGTGACCAACGTCACGATCGGAAGCGCCTCGAAGCCGTTCTGCTGGATAAGGAGGGCGAGGTCGCTTCGCCGGAACCTCGCCTTGCCACGCAGGGCGCGGGCCAGCGCAACGGCGACCTGCCCGACGAACTCCACGTCCCTCCAGAACTCGTAGTGCGTCTCGATCGCCATCTCGCCGACGCGCTCGATGAACTCTCTCTCCGTTTCCTCCGCCCGGGCGTGCTCCTTTTCGGGAACGGCCTCGGCGAGCGAAACGAGTCTCTGGAGGCCCTCGGGCAGCCCGGCCCAATCGACGACCACGCCGTGTTCGCGACCGAGTCGCGAGACCGCGACCAGAAACGTCAGGATGCCGCTGTCCCACGCCCCCAGCCCTTCGGTATCGAAGACGACGCGCGTCGGCAGATCGGTGCTCAGCTCCCGCTCGACCGCTGCCGTAGGGGGCAGACCAGCTTCGAGGCGCCACGTTCCCGCCAATCGAATGAGGAGGGACCCGTCGCTCGGACGGTGGAGGGTCAGGTCACCGGTCGGAGGGGCTTCGGTAGGCATCAGGCAGCGAACATGCGCGTCGGTCGGGGAATCCGCGAGTCGTCTCCCGCGTGGCCCTCCACTTGACAATGCCCGGCCACCTGCTAATCTCAAGCAGATGTTTTTAGTCTTGCCTAAAACTTGTGATCATGTTTCGTACTCTCACTCGCATAACGGCCCTCGCGCTTCTGGCCGGTTGTGGAATCCTCACGCCCGACGGTCCAGCGGAGGAGTTCCTTCTCGATGGCACGATCGAGGGTCTGACGCCGTCGCAGGTGCGCCAACACCTGGTCGGGGACGAAGAATTTGGAAATCGCTTCAGCGTAGCCACCGGACTCGGCCCCATTTTCGTGGCGACATCATGCGAGCAGTGCCACGTCGGGGACGGAAAGGGTCATCCGGCATTCAACCTCACCCGCTTCGGGCGCTTCCAGGGCTCGTCCTTCGACCCGCTGCAGGCCCTCGGCGGTCCGCAGCTTCAGCACAAAGCCATCCCCGGTTATCCGCCGGAAGTCATCCCGCAGGAAGCGACCGGTGTGTCGGTCTTCACCGCACCCGCGGTGACGGGCCTGGGCTTCCTGGACGCGCTTACGGACGCCACGCTCATCGCCCTTGCCGACCCGAACGACACGGACGGGGACGGCATCAGCGGCCGCCTTCAACTGCACCAGCCCTCCGACTTGATCGAAGCCGCGCTCGACCTGGAGCGAAGGGCGTCTCCCGATCCACAGGAGCGAGGCACGCTCGTGAGCGGCCGCTACATCGGTCGATTCGGAAAGAAAGCGCTCACGGTCAACCTGCTGCACCAGACGGTCGGAGCGTATCACGAAGACATGGGAATCACGACGGATCTCCTTCCCGAAGACATCTTCAACCCCCAGGCCGGGAGCCGCGCCTCCGACAACGTTCCGGATCCCGAGGCGTCGAGCGCCACGGTGGCAAACGTCGTCTTCTACCTGAAGACGCTGCGCGTCCCTTCGCGACGAGACGCCGAGAATCTGGAGGTGATCGCCGGCGAGGCCCTGTTCGCGGACGCCGGGTGCGCGGCATGCCACATCCCGACGCTCACCACCGGCCGCTCGGAGATCACCGTCCTGAACCAGGCCGTCTTCCACCCCTACACCGATCTTCTGCTCCATGATATGGGAGCCGAGCTGGACGACGGCTACACGGAGGGGCGTGCCCTCTCGTCCGAATGGCGAACTCCACCGCTCTGGGGCGTCGGCCTTCAACAGAACTTCCAGGGAGGTCAGGTCTTCCTCATGCACGATGGTCGGGCCCGCTCTCTCAGCGAAGCGATCGGGTTTCATGGAGGCGAGGCAGCCGCATCTCGAACGGCCTTCGAATCGATGACCGCCGAGGACCAGGAGCGACTGCTCCGGTTCCTCCGTTCCCTGTAGCGACATGAAACGACGCGAATTCGTACGGCGCCTTCCCGTGGTCACGACCGGACTCCTCGTGGGAGCCTCGAGTCTTTCTCTCAGCGCGTGCGGCGGTGCAGCCTACATCGTCCCGACGGTGCGGCCCTCGGGGCTGTCTTTCCCCGCTTCACTTCTCGACGGACAGGGCGAGATCTTCCTGCAGACGCCGAGCATGGAGCGCCCCCTGTTCCTGCACCTGGGGGAGGACGGACCCGTGGCGCTACTCCTGTCGTGCACTCATCGGGGATGCCAGCCCGAACCGGTCGGCACCCGCCTGATCTGCCCCTGCCATGGGAGCGAGTTCTCCAAACTCGGACAGGTTCTCCAGGGCCCAGCCGAGGAGCCGCTCACCCGCTACGACGTTTCGCGGGACGGAGACGACTTCGTGGTGCTTGTCGAAGGGGGT
>JADFLD010000090.1 GCA_022564535.1 Gemmatimonadota bacterium | reverse complement strand
AGAATCGGACCGATCCATGCCCGCCCCGCACCCCCGCCACGGGCTCGTCATCCCCCGGCGTCGACTCGATCTCATCCATCTTGAGCCGACCAGACTCGGGGCAAGCGCTGCGTCAGACCGGTCAGGATCTCGTAACTGATCGTGCCCGCGAGAGACGCCATTTCATCGACGGTAATCACCTCTCCGCCGTCCCCGCCGAAAAGCGTAGCGACGTCCCCTTCGACGACGTTGGGGACGTCGGTGATGTCTACCACCGTGACGTCCATGGAGATCCGTCCGATGATGGGGACCCTCACGCCGCGTAGCAGGGCACTTCCCCGATTCCCGAGCGACCGCGGAAGTCCATCGCCGTACCCGATGGAGAGCGTAGCCCACCGCTCCGCCCGCTTCGCGGCATACGTCGCGCCGTATCCGACCGTCGACCCCACCTGAACCTCACGCGTGTGAACGACTCTGGCGTGGAGAGACACCACCATTCGAGGGGTCGGCTGTCCGTCACCGATGCCACCCCCGTACAGGAAGATCCCGGGCCGTACCAGCGTCCTGGCGAGGGCTGGGATACGAAAGACCCCCGCGCTGTTGAGCACGTGGACCATCAAGCCCTCTGGGCCCGGCCCGAGCCGTTCGAAGACGCCGGCGAGTCGCTCCCACTGAGCCTCGACCGACTCCCGGCTCTCATCGGCCGAGTGCAGGTGTGTGTAGCATCCCACCCAACGGACGTGTTCACCCAAAGCGGCCACGACTGGAAACCACGTTTCCGCGGAACGCCAGTCGAAGCCACTACGGCCCAGTCCGGTGTCGACGTCTACGTGAATCGAGGCCACACACGACGCGGCGCGGGCCTCGACTTCGATATGCCGCAACGCATCGAGACTCGATACGGAAAGCTGCAGCCTCGCCCCGAGCGCGGTCTCGACCTCACAGCCCGGAACTGGACCGCAGACGACGATGGGCCGGGTGACCCCCATGTCACGGAGCGCAACACCCTCCTCGACCGTGGCGATCCCGAACCCCCAGGGATCCATCGGCTCCAGACCCCGGACGACTTCCCGGATGCCGAGACCGTATCCGTCGGCTTTCACCATAGGCAACAGCCGGACCCCTGGGCCCACGGCCTCCACGACCCGGGCGTAGTTTTGACGGAGTGCGTCGGCCCGCACGCGCACCCACGCGCGAGCCTCGAGATTCGTTGACATAGGCCGCGAAAGATGCCAAGAAGAGGGCCTCGAGACGACCCCGCTCGCTTCACTACGACACGCATGACCGACTCCATCGAACCGTCCGATATGGACCGCCACCACTTTCCGGGACCAGGCTCGCTCGATCGCGCCCTCGCGCTCGTGCGCTTCCTCAGGGTGGAGTGTCCGTGGGATCGTCGTCAGACAGCGGAGTCCCTGATCCCATACCTCCTCGAAGAAACCCACGAGGTCGTCGACGCGATCCGCGATGGAGACCCCCATCAGCTCGAAGGTGAGCTCGGCGACCTCCTGCTCAACCTCGCTTTCCAGATCGTCGTCGCTGAAGAGACGGGCCAGCTGGACGCCGGCTCGGTGTACGGACGTCTGGAAAAGAAGATGATCGCCCGGCACCCACACCTCTTCGGAGACGGAGAGCGCCAGGAGTGGGAGGCGCTCAAGGCCGCCGAGCGGGCACCGGGGGCCGGGGTGCTCTCCGGGCTCGCATCGGGCCTCGACCCGCTCACCAAGGCCCATCGCATTCAGGAGCGCGTCGCCGGAGTCGGCTTCGACTGGGAAGACTACCGCGGCGCCTTCGCCAAGGTGGCCGAGGAGCTGGACGAGGTAGGTGAAGCGATCGAGGCCGGGAAGCAGGACGCCATCCTCGAGGAAGTCGGTGACCTACTCTTCGCGGCCGTCAATCTGGCCCGATTGGCCGGCACGCATCCGACAACGGCGCTCGCCCGTGCCAACCAGAAGTTCCAGAACCGGTTCGAACGACTGGAGCACCTCACTGCCGAGCGTGGGATCGAGTTGCAAACCGCGGGGCTGGCGGTACTGGACGAGCTGTGGGAGGAGCTGAAGCAGAGTCAATAACCCGCTCGCTTGTCCACGACGTTCTCCCACTCGTCGATCGGCGCCTCGACCACGAACCGCTTGAGGTTCCGGACAATCAGGTCGGTCTCCCGACGCCAGAACCCTCGCGTAACAGCGGACACGTGGGGCGTAAGAACGACATTCGAGAGTGCCCAAAGGGGGTGATCGGACGGAAGCGGCTCCTGGGAGAAGACGTCGAGGCCAGCGCCGCGAATGCGGCCGGTGCCCAAGGCTTCCACCAGGGCCACCTCATCGACGAGTCTGCCACGCGCCACGTTGATGAACACCGCCCCTGGCTTCATCCGTGCCAGCATGGGCGCGTCGATCAGTCCCCTCGTCTCGGGCGTGTCCGGCACCGCGACGACGACGGCATCGCTCTCGCGGAACACGGTTTTGAGCCCCGATTCTCCAAAGACGATGTCGATGTGAGATCCGAGCCCATCGCCCCCGGCGACCGGTTCGAGCCGCGCCTCCCCCGCCCCGGCGGGTGTTCGCCTGACGGCGATGACCCTCGCACCGAGGCTCGCAACGCGGCGCGCCACTTCTCGGCCGATCCCCCCGAAACCCACGATGCCCACTGTGGCCATCGAAAGCTCCGTCAGTGGGGTGTCCTCGACGTAGTAGGGTTCGGCGGACCACTCGGAGCGCCGTTGCCCGGCCACCGCGAAGTCCAGCCCTCGAAAGAAGAAGAGCAGCATCGCCAACACCGTCTCCGCGATCGGTGGTGCGTGGATTCCGGCGGAGTTGGTGAACACGACCGAGCTCTCGAGCATGGTCTTCGTCAGAGACTTGCCCACGCCAGCGGCCCCCGAGTGTACCCACTTGAGACGAGGACCCGCCTCGAGCAACTCCGTGGCAATGCCGTAGCCGAAGTACACCTCAGCCTCCGAGACCGCTTCGAGAACGGCCGGGGAGACACGGCCCGCCCCATCACCCGACCCATCGGTCTCCTCCTCGATCACCACCAACTCCCAGCCGGAGGAGAGCGCTTCGCGGAGCTCGTCGGGAACCCACGCGGGCATCGCCCAGATGGGGCGGCGGTCCATCATGTCGAGCACGGCGCAACGCATGGTGCTAGGGATACAGGCGGTTCATGAGCCGCGGGAACGGAATCATCTCGCGAATGTGATGCCGCCCGGCGATCCAGCCGACGGTCCGCTCGAGACCGAGCCCGAAACCGGAATGCGGGAACGTCCCGAAACGGCGCAGATCCAGGTACCACGCGTAGGCCTCTTCGGGCAGCTTCTCCTCCCGAATCCTCCCCTGCAGCCGCCCCAGGTCGTCCTCGCGCTGGCTCCCGCCGATGATCTCCCCATAGCCCTCGGGTGCAAGGAGATCGTTGCACAGAACGGTGCGCGGGTCGTCCGGATTCTCCTTCATGTAGAAGGCCTTCACGCTCTTCGGGTAGTCATAGACGAAGAGCGGGATGTCACGTCCCTCCATCAGGAGGTTCTCGTCGACCGCCCCGAGGTCATGGCCCCATTCGACTTCGCTCCCTTGGGCCCGCAGGAAATCGACGGCTTCGGTATAGCTCATTCGCGGGAAAGGCGGCTTCACGAGCTCCAGCTTGGCCGTGTCCCGCTCCAGCACCTTCAGCTCCTCCTGACACCGCTCCAGCGCCCGTTCGACGATGTAGGAGACGAACTCCTCCTGCAGCCGCATGTTGTCGTTCGAGTCGGCGAAAGCGACCTCCGGCTCGATCATCCAGAACTCGGTCAAATGCCGACGCGTCTTGGACTTCTCGGCGCGGAACGTGGGCCCGAAGCAATACACGCGACGGAAGGCGGGGCACGCCGCCTCGACGTAGAGCTGCCCGGTCTGGGCCAAGTACGCGGTCTCTCCGAAGTAATCCGTCTCGAACAAGGTTCCAGCGTGCTCGCCGATCGCGCCCGTCAGAATGGGGGCGTCGATGCGGACGAAGTCTCGTGCGTAGAAGAAGTCGTGGATCGCCTGCTCGACCTCGGACCGCACTCGGAGACCGGCACGTTGCAACGACGACCGCAACCAGAGATGACGGTTGTCGAGGAGAAACTCGACGCCGTGCTCCTTCGGCTGGATGGGGTATTCCTCCGCGGCCGCAAGCAGCTCCACCTTCGAGACGCCGAGCTCATAGCCTCCGGGCGCCCGGTCGTCCTCCTTCACCTCCCCGGTGAGCGAGACCAATGACTCCTGGGTGAACGACTGCTGTAACTCCCACGTCGCCTCGTCGACCTGACTCTTCACCAACACGCCCTGGAGTACGCCCGTCCCGTCACGCACTACGGTAAACGCGACCTTGCCATGTCCGCGCGTGGCCTCTACCCAGCCCCGCACGGTCACGCTCTCGCCGACGTGTTCCCCCAACTCCTTGATTTCGACCATCGTCGCTCTCGAACCGTCTTTCAACGGGATGCCGGAGAAGTGATGAACGCGGCAGGAGAATGCACAGAATGGCGCGGCGGGGGAAGCAGCGGGGCAGCGCTATGGCCCCACCACGCGGCCCGCCGTGCGTCCACCGGCGTTCTACCCGACGCCGTACATCACCAACCGGTGGTGGTAGCGAAGTATGAGATGATCGCGGATGCGCTGGTGATCGGGATTCCCAAGATCCGGATCGGTGGAAATGAGGCTGCGGGCCTCGCGCTGTGCGACGACCACGAGATCCTCGTCGACCATCAGGTCGGCGAACCGGAGCACCGGGTCCTTTCCGTGCTGCTGGCTGCCGAACAGGTCGCCCTGTCCGCGGATCCTCAGGTCGGCACGAGAGATCTTGAAGCCGTCCGTCGTGTCCTTGAATACGGTGAGTCGCTCCCGCGCATCCTCGCCGGGCTCCGCGATGAGGATGCAATGACTCTCGGCGGCTCCGCGACCGACGCGGCCACGTAGCTGATGGAGCTGCGAGAGACCGAAGCGCTCGGCGTGCTCGATGATCATCACGCTGGCGTTCGACACGTCGATGCCAACCTCGATGACCGTCGTCGCAACGAGGATGTCGACGTCCCCCGCGAGAAAACTCCGCATGACGTCATCTTTTTCTCCAGGCGAGAGCTGCCCGTGGATCAGGCCGACCCTCGAATCGGGGAAGACCTCCGAGCGGAGGCGCTCGTACTCCTGGGTGGCAGAGAGGAGGTCGACCTTTTCGGATTCGTCTACGAGCGGGTAGACGATGTACGCCTGGCGCCCCGCTGAGACCTGGTCGCGTACGAATGCGTACACCGCGGCACGCCGGTCCGGCGTTCGCAGCGCCGTCTTCACGGGCGTGCGTCCCGGCGGCATCTCGTCGAGGATGCTGAGGTCGAGATCGCCGTACAGTGCCAAGGCGAGGGAGCGCGGGATGGGCGTCGCGGACATCAGGAGGACGTCAGGGCGCACGTCCTCCCGCTCCAGAAGCGCCATCCGCTGCTTCACACCGAAACGGTGCTGCTCGTCGACGACGACGAGTCCGAGCTCGAAAAACGTCACGCTGTCCTGGATGAGGGCGTGCGTACCCACGACGATCTGCGCGCTTCCAGAGGCGATCGCTTCGAGCGCCGCACGACGGGGGGCCGCGCCGAGGCCACCCGTGAGGAGGACCACCTCGACCCCAAGCGGCTCGAGAAGCGCCCGGATGTTGAAGGCGTGCTGCTCGGCGAGGATCTCGGTCGGAGCCATGAGCGCCCCCTGTCGCCCCCCCTCCACCGCCAGAAGCATTGCGAAAAGGGCCACCGCGGTCTTTCCGGAGCCAACGTCTCCCTGGAGAAGCCTGCTCATGCGCCGATCGGACCGCATGTCGGCGTAGATCTCACGGAGGGCCTTGGCTTGCGCCCCTGTGAGGGAGAACGGAAGCGCCTCGAGCAACGGGCGAACGAGCTCGTTCGTGCGCTCATGCCGGATGCCGGGCTCGAGCTCGGTCGCCTTTCGACGCGCCTGCGCCTGGACGAGCTGAAGGAAGAAGAGCTCGTCGTAGGCGAGGCGGCGGCGGCCCCGTTCCACGTCGGGCAGTGAGTCTGGGCGGTGCATCCACGTAAGCGCCTGGCGGAGCGTCGGAAGGTCGTGTCGAGCGTCATCGTCGGACCTGTACTCGTCGTCGTTCGCCCAGTCGAGCAACTCGTCGAGGTTCTTCTCGAAGACGCTTCGCAGCACCCACTGCGGGATGTCCTCGCTCGCCGGATACGTGACGAAGATCATCCCCGGGCTCTCGGCGAGCTCTTCGCCCCGCGCGAGAATCGTGAATTCGCGAGGATGAAGCTGACGCCCGTGAAAGAACTTCACGTTCCCGGTCACGAGCAGGGTGTCACCCTTGCGGAGCTTCCGCTCGAGCCACGGCTGGCCCGGCCAGGCGACGGTGATCATTCCCGAGTCGTCTTCGATCACCGCCTGGAAAATCTTGAGTCCACGCCGCGTGGGGATGACGCCCTTGCTGCGAATGCGCCCGATCGTGGTGACATCCATACCCACATCGAGACGCCCCACGCAAGGGGGCGCGATCCGGCCCATAGCCCCACCACGCCTTGCCGGCAGCGCCGAACGAAAGCGTCGGGGCGGATAAGGTCGCTCAGTATACCCATCGGTTGCGATCGGGCAATCACACCGCCTCCGCCCTGCGCGGGCGGGTCTATCATCCGAATAAGGGGCCGATTTGCGACAGATAGGGCGTTCGTTCGGGCGTAACGATGCGCTGACCCCGCCCACGAGCGGTCGGTGATCTTACCCCGCAGCCAGTCAGCACATCTACGACTTGGACGTTCCATCGGCCCCGGACGAAACGAGGCCTCTCAGGAACCGGAAGTCGAAAATGCCCGTGCTGTGGCCGTCCGACCAGAAAAACTGGATCGCGTAGTTACCCACGAGCTGGGCGCTGGTGACACGGATATCGGTCGGATCGACTTTGAGGATTTTCAGTGGGTTGGGATCCTGCTTCTCACGCTCGGTGCGGCACGTCGCGCACGGGCAACGCCGACGAAGCTCGCCCAAGGAATACTCGCTTCGACCACCGTCCTGCCACTCGATGATCAATCGCTGCGCTTTGAGCTGAACTTTCAGATCGCGCGGTGTGGGCGAGGCGTCAGCGGGCGATCTATCCTCAGTGTCCATCAAGCCGGGCCTTTCCATCGTACAAGCGACCGCATGACGATGCGGCAGTGTAGTTTGTCACGCTGTTTGCATCTTATCCGAGCCCCGACCGTGAGGGAGGGGGACAGAGAAACCGCTTCCTTACGGGCGCGGCTCGGTTTTCAGAAGCGGCGGCAATTATGAATCACTACACTACGTGCCGATCGCGGAAGGCTGGTTCATGGTACGGCGCCGGCTACCATCCCGTGCAAACGCTCCATATTTCGGTCATCGGGGAAATCGCCAACGGGTTCACCGGCTGGGAGCCGGTGCCACACTTCTTGAAACAGGCTGCTAAGTTGTCCAGCGCGCGTCGCGCGGTCGTCCTG
>JADFLD010000089.1 GCA_022564535.1 Gemmatimonadota bacterium | reverse complement strand
TTCCGCTCCAAACCGCGCGCGGGGCCGAGAAGCCACCTATAATACACGCGAGCGGTCAAGCTGCTCGACTGCTGTGCCATTTGGCCGAGCAGGGCGCGGTGATCCGCCAGCCGCGACGCGACGAGCCACGCGCGAACGACCCCCTCCGCGCTGCGGCCTGTATCGCGCACGAGCCGCGTAACGAAACCGGCTCCCATCAGATCGACGACATCGTTCGTGAGCTGAGCGGTGATGATCTCGCGGCGCAGGCTGTGGGAGCGGAGATTCTCCTGGCCGGCCGCGATCGTCGCAGCCGGTGGGAAGTACCCGAGCAAATAGCTCTCGGTCACCGGGTCGTCCGGCAAACTGCTCGCCAGGAGTCGCGTCTTCAAGGAGAGCTTTGCATAGGCGAACAGCACGCACAGTTCCGGACGCACTAGGCCCTGGCCCCGATCGCGACGCTCGTGCAGCACGTCCGATGACGGAAGCCCTTCGGCAGCCCGGTTGAGCTCACCCTCCTTCTCCAGCGCAAACATCAGGTCGCGAAAGTCGTCGACAGCCTCCCGGGAGCGACGCTCGTCCAGCGAGACCCCGAGGCTCTGCGAGTGGTTGTTTTCGAGCACGAGTTCAGCCACGGCCTCGGTCAACTCCTCGAGCACGGCATTTCGACGCTCCGACGACACCTTGCCACTGGCCACCGCAGGCGCGAGCAGGATCTTGAGGTTCACCTCGTGGTCGGACATGTCGACGCCACCCGAGTTGTCGAGTGCATCTGTGTTGATTCGGCCTCCGAGCAACGCGTATTCGACGCGGGCCCGTTGCGTGAAGCCGAGGTTTCCTCCCTCCCCGATCACCTCGCAGCGCAGCTCACTCACGTCGACCCGGACCGCGTCGTTGGAAGGATCACCCGCCGCGGAATCGGTCTCGGAAGAGGATTTCACGTACGTGCCGATGCCGCCGTTCCAAAGCAGCTCGACCGGCGCCCTCAACACACACCGAATGAGGGCCTCGCCGTCCGCAGGTGCATCGTCCTCCTTCGAAATGCCCAGCGCGCGGAGCGCCTCCGGCGTGAGCTCGACCTCTTTGGCCCCACGGGGAATGATCATCCCCCCCTTGCTCAAGAGGCTCTGGTCGTAGTCCTCCCAGCTCGAGCGTGCGAGCTCGAACATCCGCTTGCGCTCGGCAAACGCCGACGCCGGATCCGGATCCGGATCGATGAAGATGTGCCGGTGATCGAAGGCGGCCACGAGTCGAATCTGCTCGGAGAGCAGCATGCCGTTGCCGAAGACGTCACCACTCATGTCGCCGATGCCCACTACAGTAAAGGGTTGGGCCTGGATGTCCTTGCCTTTCTCACTGAAATGGCGTTGGACGCAGGCCCACGCACCGCGGGCCGTGATACCGACCTTCTTGTGGTCGTACCCATGGGATCCCCCGGACGCGAACGCGTCGTCGAGCCAGAATCCGTATTCGGCCGAGACCTCGTTCGCGACATCGGAGAAGCTCGCGGTCCCCTTGTCGGCCGCGACCACCAGATACGGGTCGGGAGGGTCATAGGCTACGACGTCTTCGGGCGGGACGGTCCGGCCGGCCTCGAGGTTGTCGGTGAGGTCGAGGAGCCCGCGGATGAGCGTTTGATACTGGCGTTTACCCTCCTCGTAGCGCTCCCCAAGGTCCGCGGGAATCACCCTCGTGATGAAGCCGCCCTTTGAGCCACCGGGTACGATCACGGCGTTCTTCACCATCTGGGTCTTCACGAGCCCGAGGATCTCCGTTCGGAAGTCGTCGGGCCGTTCGCTCCACCGGATGCCGCCGCGAGCCACGGTCGACCCGCGCAGGTGGACACCCTCCATGCGTGCGGAATGGACCCAGACCTCAAAAAGCAATTCCGTGGGCCGGGAAACTTCCATGTCTCCCACCAGGAACTTGTACGAGATGTACGGTACGCCACCCGACCGGTGCGTAGGCGTTCGGCCGCCCCTCCGGTAGTAGTTCGTGCGCACCGTCACGCTGATCAGTTCCTCGAGACGACGGAGCGCGCGGTCGTCCGCCAGAACGGCGACGCCCCGCAGCGAGCCGTGGAACGCCATTCGAATGTCCGCGACCGCGCTGAGGCGTTCTTCCCGGCTGACCTCGGAAGATGTATCGAACTTTGTCTGGAATAGCTCGAAGAGCTCGCGTGCGATTCCTGGATACTCGACGAGCGCGCTCGGTAGCGCCATGCGACTCGGGACAGTACCGACCTGGAAGGCGTACGCCGCAAAGC
This sequence comes from Gemmatimonadota bacterium, assembly GCA_022564535.1. The sequence continues at coordinate 5,205 of JADFLD010000089.1, read as the reverse complement.
CCCGCAGTACGTCGACCTCGCGCCAGTGGAGGCCCGCGCCGATGACGAGCGCGTTCAGGGAGTCGCTGACGACGTCGCCCGCACGGGCGGCCAGCAACGCCTCTGCCAGAAGGTCACCACGGTGCTCGACGTCGAGTCGTCGCCCGCGGCCATCCTGGATCGCGAAGACGTAGATGGTCGCATCGGGCGCCTCACGCCGGCCGACCTCATAGGGCTTTATCGCGATGACGCGGAGACCCGCGGCTTCGAGAATCGGCATGAAGTCTGACAGGATGAGACGCTCCCCACGCAGGAAGAGCTTGAGCTCGGTCGCGTCCGTGACGCCGGCGACCATCGATCCCTCGGGTCGGTTGTTGAGCACGATCGAGATGTGGCGATCGTCGCTCAACATCGCCTGGAGTTCTCCGATGTCGGCGACGGCCACCTCCGGCTCGGCGGCCGCTTGGTATTCCCTGCTGAACGCCTCACCGTAATGAACCGCCAGGCGACGCGCCTCTTCCGGGGACCAGATCGCCGCAAGTCCGTCCTGCAACCGGTCAGCCCACGTCCGAATCAGCTCGGCCACCATCTTCTCGAGCTCCAGGACCGTGACGGCGCGGACGCTCTCTATGCCGACGCCCAGGTAGAAGTGCAAACGAGCCTGGTCCCCCTCACCGAGCGCAAGATGGTAGCTCAGCACCTCGCCCTGATACGACTGAACGAGAGCCCGTTCGATCGCCTTGCGCACCGCCCCCGAGAAAACGTCGCGCGGGATTATGACCATTACCGAAAGGCCCCGGTGCAGGGGATCCTGGCGCACGGTGACGCGGACCTCCGTCCCGCTGTACGACATCAGGATCGTCTTGACGTCCTCCCCGACCTCCTCCGCCGAAGAGAAGAAGAGATCTTCCTTCGGGAGGGAGTTGAAGATCGTGATGATCTCCTTGTAATCGTGCGACCCTTCACGCGCGCCGGCGGCCTCAAGAACCGCCGCGAGTTTGTGCCGGAGAATCGGGATGTTCTCCGCCGCCTCTGCGTATGCCTTCGACGTGAGCAGTCCGATGAAGCGATGCTCACCGATGACCGCGCCGTCTTCGCCGAGCTTCTTGACGCCGATGTAGTCCATTCGCGCACGCCGATGCACGGTGGACTCGGCGTTCGTCTTGTTGATGATGAGCGCCGGACCGCTGAGGGCCAGCGCCCGCATCCCGGGATCGAGCGCCGAAATCGGTATCGGCTCGGCGAATCGGGAATCGCCCTCGTTGCGAAGGAGGCCGAGCCCCGAGCCCGGCTCCACGACGATGCTCTTCTCTCCTCCGTCCGCGCCGCCAACGACGTCGTATGCACGATACCCCAGGAATACGAAGCCGCCCTCTTTGAGCCACCGAAGGAAATGCTGGATCTCTTCGAGCTCTTCGCGTCGGTCGGGAAGTTGTTTCTGGCTCTTTCCCACAGCATGGATTACGTCTCCGATGGCGTCGGTCATCGGACCGAAGTCGTCGGTCGCGCGCACCACGTCCTGAAGGCGCTCGGTCAGGTCACGGGCGATCGATTCGAGGCGCCCGGCATCTTCGATGCGTGCCACCTCGCAGTGCACGATGGACTCCTTGGAGCCTCCGTCGCCGGGAGGGAGTATCGCTGTCACCCGCCCGTCCGTATCCCGTTCGACGTCGAACAACGCGTAGACCATGCGCTCTACGACGAGATCCTGGGCACTCAGGTACTCGCGAATCGTGTCGATGATGAACGGCCGCTCGCTGACGTTGGTACGGATCACCGTGACCGGGGCATCCCATCCTTCTCCGTCCGTGTCGGGATTGGTGACCGACACGTCGACCCGATACGGCCGTGATTCGCTGAGAAAGCGGTAGACCCCGAGCGTCATACTCGCCAGATCGGGGGCCAACCGTTGGCGAAGAAGCTCGTCGCGAGCCCGGGCGAGGAAGATCCGCGCGAAGTCCAAAACGAGACCGGCGTCATCGGAACCGTCGACGAGGTCACGGAGGTGCCGACGCACCGCCGAGATGGCCGGCGAATCCTCGCGGAGCGAGCGGTCAGCCGCTTCCGTAGTGTCGCTCATGATGTGGCGGGCAGAGGGTGCCTAGCGGAGCATGTGAAGGGAAATCGAAAGACAGCAGCACAACGTTACGTGAGAAGCGTTTGGCGGGAAACCTAAGTATCGACTCCCACGCCGAAATTCCCTGCCCCGCTCGTTTCGTCTAGTTTGGCGCATGCGCTTCGTCCACATCGCCGACGTCCACCTCGACACCTCCTTCGCAGGACGCTCCGAGGCGGTCCGACAACGTCTCCGGGACGCGTCGCGCCAAGCGTTTTGTCGGGCGGTGGACCTCGCGATACGCGAGGATGTGCATGCCTTCCTGATTGCCGGGGACCTCTTCGACGGAGACCGGCTTTCGTTCCAGACCGAGCGCTTTCTGCTGGAGCAGACCGAGCGGCTCGGCGACCATGGCATCACGGTCGTGTACGCCACCGGAAACCACGATCCAGGAGCTCCGGAGACCGGACCCCGACCTCTGCCCTGGCCACCGTGCGTGCGCGTCGCGGCCGACGCGACTCCTCGGCGCTTTCTCATCCACGACCGGTCCGGCGTGCCCGTCGGGTACGTGACGACCGTCGGACACGCTACGAGTCAGGAAAGTACGGACCTGTCGCGGCTGTTGCCTCGCCCCGCCGGCGAGCTTCCCGAGGTCGGAGTGCTCCACACCCAGGTACACTCCTCCATTGGGGCCCGGGACCACCACCCGTACGCCCCGTCGGAGCTCACCTACTTGCTGCGCGCCGGCTACGACTACTGGGCGCTCGGGCACGTCCACGTCCGTCAGGAGCTTTCCGAGGATCCTCCGATCTGGTACTCAGGGAGCCTCCAGGGCAAGAGCCACAGCGACCGAGGTGAACGGGGCGCACTCCTCGTGGACCTCGCGGACCGGTCAGCCCCCGCCATAGCGTTCCGATCGCTCGCACCTGTACGCTGGGATACGATCGAGGTCGATCAACTGGACGCCGTCACGTCACTCGATGAACTCGAACGGCGCGTCCAGGTCGCCTGGCGAACACACCGCACCTCCGACCCCGGCGCGACAGACACGGAGTGGATGATTCGCGTCGTCTTGAGCGGCCCATGCCCCCTTTGGGCCGAGCTCCGCACAAACGATGACCGAGACCTGTTGGCACGCGAGCTCGGTGAGATTCTGGGGGCCTTGGACGTCGTGGTGATCACCGACGGCGTGCACCCGGTCATTCCGATCGACGAGCACCGGCTGAGAATCGACGTGCTCGGCGAAGCGCTGCGCCTGGCCGAGGCTATTCGTCGGGGTGAGGAGTCGTTGCCGAGTCTCGACGGGAGCGCACTGGTCGGCCTCAGCTCGGAGGATCCCGGCGCGGTGCAGGCGTACGTCCGACGCCTCCTGGAAGGCGTAGACGGCGAGCTGGCGGCCCGTTTGCTCGAAGACCGCACGTTGTGAGGATCGAGCGGATTCGGATCGATGCATTCGGGCCGCTGACCGGCCTGGACACGGGCCCAACGCCGCTCGGACCCCTCGTCATCGTGCTCGGGCCCAACGAAGCGGGCAAGTCTACGCTCTTCAGCTTCCTGACCACGGCGCTCTATGGCTTCCAGCCAGCCTCCCGCGAGCGGAATCCCCACGTGCCGTGGGGCTCGGTCGAAGCCGGTGGCACGATCTGGATTCGCCTCGAGGACGGGTGCGTGGAGGTCGAACGCCGCCTCCGCTCCGCGCCGTCCGGCAAGCTCACCATGGACGGGCGCACACGGGAGCTTCGGAACCAGCCGCTGCCCTGGGTCGAGCACGTGCCGCGAGCTGTCTTCCGCCAGGTCTTCGCGGTCACGCTCGCGGATCTCGCGGGCCTCGACGAGGAGACATGGGCACGCATCCAGGATCGCGTGCTCGGCTCGATGGGAGCCGACGATCTTCGGTCCGCCCGTTCGGTCGCCGAAACACTCGAGGACGAGGCGAATGCCGTCTGGCGGCCCAGCCGACGAGGCAAGCAGCGGCTTCGAGAAGTGCAGGAGGAGATCCGCACGCTTCGAGCGCGGCGATCGGGCGCGCTGGAACGTGACCGCGAAATCCGCGCGCGGATCGAGGAGCGCGAAAACGTCCACGTGCGTATGGGTGAGATGCGTGCCGAGAGGCAACGCGACCGGATCGCGGTAGAGCGGATGCAGGAACTTCTCCCGCTCAAGAAGCAGTTGGACCGTGTGGAGGCCCTCCGTGCGGAAGGAGGCACCCGTGACGAACTCGCCGGTCTGCCTGCGGACCCGAAGACGAGGGTCGCTGATCTGGAAGCCGAGGGGGACCGCGTCCGCAAGCGTTTGAGGTCGGTCGAGCGCGCCCTGATCGGACCGCAGGAGGAACGAGCCCGATTCGACGACCGGGCGAGCGACCTGCTCGCCCATCGCGAGCAGATCACGCGGTTCCTGACGCACAACGCGACGGTTGAAGCGGACAGGCTCAGGGTGGCGGAGTTGAGAAATGAGGTCGCAGAGCTCGACGTTCGCGTGAAGACGGCCGCCGACCACCTCCTTGCCGAGCCCTGCGACGACGCCATGTGTGACACGATCGTCGCCGTGTCGATCGACTTGTTGCGCGACAGGGTGAAGAGGATCGATCAGTTGCATCGCGACAACACCGGCAGCGATCGCGATGCAGGGTCGCGCGAGGGACAGGCGGCGGCGATCGCTGCCTGGGCCCCCTCGGCGCTCCTTGGCGGACTGGGCCTGGCGCTGCTCTCATGGGGGCTGTCCGGAGGGCCGACCCTCTCGGCCACGATCGGCGCCGCGCTCCTGGCGGCCGGATCGACCCTGGTCTTCCTACGCCTTCGGTCGCGGATCTCGACCGGCGAGCGGGTGGATCACGACGACGTGGAGGCACGGACGCGAGCCCTCGAGCTCGAGATCTCGGGGCTCCTGACCGGAGTCCCAATTCGGCCCGATTACATGGCTCCGGCCGGAGATCCACTCGTCGCCGGACTCGAGCGGATGCAGGGACTCGTCAACGAATGGCGTGAGTGCGCGCGAGCCGTGGCGGTCTCCGCTCGACGCATCGCCGCCGCAAACGCCGAAGCCGTCCAGGTCGCGAACACGCTCGGCCGGGTCGCCGAGTCCGACGCGCACGACCTGTCGCTCGAGCTGGCCCGGGAGGTGCGTGAGGCTGAACGCTCTCGGGACGCAGCGCAAAGCGCTGAGCGTGA
>JADFLD010000088.1 GCA_022564535.1 Gemmatimonadota bacterium | reverse complement strand
CACGTCGCCGACGTCATTCACTCGGTCGACTCGTTTCGCCTGGGTGTGCGCCTCTCACGGGCCGCAGTCGAGCAGGAGCGCACGCTCACTGTGCTCGCCCAGGTGAACACTTCCGGGGAGGGCTCCAAGAGCGGTTTCGACCTAGGCGACGCGGCCGATCAGATCGAAAGGATGGCGGAATTGCCAGGTCTGCGCGTACATGGACTCATGACGATGGCTCCGTTCGTGGACGACGAGGTGGTTCTAGGTGATGCATTCGCGGCTCTTCGACGGATCGGGGAGCTGCTGGCTGCGTCCACCGATCGGGTTGGCCGGGAACTGTCCATGGGGATGACCAACGACTTGGAGATCGCGATCCGGGAGGGCAGCACCATGGTCCGGATCGGCACGGCACTCTTCGGGAAGAGAGTAGGGAGCGCGCTATGATCGACATGACACCGCTTGATGTTCGGAATAAGCGTGGGGACTTCAAGAAGCTCATGCGGGGATACGACCCCGCAGAAGTCGATGTCTTCCTGGAGCTTGTGGCCGAACGTCTCGAGGCGCTCGTTCGGGAGAACCTGCAGCTCAAGGAGAGGGCTCACACGCTGCAGGAGCAAGTCAACACACAGGCCGGGCGTGAACAGGCGGTCCAAGACGCGCTGGTGACCGCGCAGGAGCTACGGGCGGACATGCGTACCCAGTCACAGCGTGAGGCCGACCACACCGTGAAGGAAGCGGAGGTCGAGGCGCGTCGTTTGGTCGCCGAAGCCGACGCGGAGGTGCGCACCATGCTCCGCGACGTCGAGCGCGAGGGCAAGAGGGTGCAGGAGGAGCTTCAGGAAAGCGAGCGCCGGCGCGCTCGCTTCCTCAGAGAGTTTCGCGGCCTCCTGGAGCGTGAATTGGAAGTCGTGGCCGTAGAGGAGGAGCGGGAGCCTCTCCAGGACCGCACCGTCGCTCCACACTTGGGGGTCGGGCGTCGGGGGGCGCGCGGAGCAAGTCCCGAAGCCGGTTCCGCAGCCGACACGGCGATCGAAGAGAGGGCGTCGGATCCGGCAACCCCGGGGACCGCGCTTGCCGACGAAGGCACGTCGACGGATGGGCTGGAAAACACCACCGTCGACGTCCCCCATAGGCCCGCACAGTCAGCTCCGCCGCCGGACGTCGGGGACGAGCCGTCGTCGTTGGAGGTCGAGCTCATGGCCGAACACTTCCAGGGAGTTCCCGACCTGGAGACGGTTCTCGCCGAGGCCGGCTCCGAGGAAGTGACGCCGCCCGAGGGCGACGAAATTGCCCCGCCGGCCATTCCGGACCGTCCAGAGGACAACCTGATTCTGTTCGACGCTGACGACGAAGATCGCGGCCGCTGAAGCTCCGACCCGCCCGCCCGTGTCCGTGACGAACGACCTCGTTGAGCGCGTCGATGAGTCGACTGCGGCCGTCCGAGTCCACTCCGCTTTGGAGCCGAGGGTCGGCATCGTGTTGGGTACCGGTCTGGGGGCGCTCGCGGACATGATCGAGGTCGACGCAACCGTTGCCTACGATGACTTGCCCGGCTTTCCGATTCCAACCGTCGAGACGCACTCGGGGCGTCTCGTGCTGGGGACGCTCGGAGGAACGCCGGTGGCGGTCATGCAGGGGCGTTTCCACCGCTATGAAGGGTATTCCCTTCAGGAGGTGACATTCCCGATTCGGGTGCTCAAGCGGTTGGGTGCGGACACGCTGGTGGTCTCCAACGTGTCGGGTGGCATGAATCCGCTGTGGGGGGTCGGCGAGCTCGTCCTGATCGACGACCACATCAACTTTCTGGGCGACAGTCCGCTCATCGGCCCAAACGCCGACGAATTCGGACCCCGGTTCCCCGACATGTCCGAGCCGTACGACCTGTCGCTTCAGGAAATGGCGATAGATGCTGCACTTGCGCTCGGGATCCGGCTCAACCGCGGCGTATACGTCGCCGTCCCGGGGCCCGCGCTTGAAACTCGGGCGGAATACAGAATGCTGCGCGCAATGGGTGCCGACGTCGTCGGTATGTCGACCGTGCCCGAGGTCATCGTCGCGCGTCACATGAGCATGCGTGTCCTGGGACTGAGCATCATCACCGACCGATGTCTTCCCGACGCGCTCGAGGTCGCTGACATCTCCAGCATCATCGCAGCAGCCGTGTCCGCGGAACCGCGCCTGACTCGGCTGATCGAGCGGGTCGTGGGTCAACTATAGAGAGCATGTCCAAAGCCCGATGACCTACCCCAAGTTGCCCAAGACCCTCCTCGAGATCGAGGAAGAGATGCTTCGTCGATGGAAGGACGAGGACCTCTTTCGTCAGACGCTGGAAGCGAATGCCGACGGTGAGCGCTTCGTTTTCTACGAAGGGCCGCCGACCGCGAACGGGCGTCCCGGTCTGCATCACATACTCTCGCGTACCATCAAGGATCTCGTGTGCCGCCACCGGGCCATGCAGGGTCGCAGCGTGACGCGCATCGCGGGCTGGGACACGCACGGACTTCCTGTCGAGATCGAGGCCGAGAAGAAGCTCGGCATAAGCGGAAAGCCGGAGATCGAAGCCCTCGGGATCGCGGAATTCAACCAGGTCTGCAAGGACTCGGTCTTCACCTACAAGCAGGAGTGGGAGGAGCTCAGCGAGCGGATCGCCTATTGGCTCGAGTACTGGCGTCCGTACGTGACCTTTCACTCTTCCTACATCGAGTCCGTGTGGTCGATCCTGAAGACGTTCGCGGACAAGGGTCTGCTGTACCGGGGGCACAAGAGCGTGCCATACTGTCCTCGATGCGGCACGGGGCTCTCCTCGCATGAGGTCGCGCAGGGGTATCGCGATGTCGAAGATCCGTCTTTGACGTTCATTGCGGAGGTCGTCGGTGAGGACGGCGCACCCGATCCGGAGGGTCGGGCGTTCCTCGCCTGGACGACGACGCCTTGGACCGTGCCCTCGAACGCGGGCCTCGCCGTACACCCTGAACTCAAGTACGTCGAGGTGGCCCGAGACGGGCGTCGCTACATCGTGGCGGAAGCTCGTGTCGAGGCGCTCTTCGGTGAGGATGCCGAGATCGTCGGCGAGCACCTCGGGGCGGATCTGGTCGGCTGGCGCTACCGGCGCCCGCTCGAGATCGTCCCGGTGCCGGCGGATTCCGGCAGCGGGTGGACGGTCGTGGCGGAGGAGTTCGTCAGCGCGGACGACGGTACCGGGGTGGTGCACATGGCGCCTGCGTTCGGCGCGGACGACTACGCGGCGGGACAGCGCCACGGCTTGCCAATGCTCAATCCAATCGACGGAGCCGGACGCTTCAACGAGGACATCGAGCTCGTCGGAGGCCAGTTCGTCAAAGACGCCGACGACGTCCTCGTCGAGGCGCTGCGCGAGCGCGGGGCGATCTTCGACATCGGACGGATCGTGCACAGCTATCCGCATTGCTGGCGTTGCGATTCGCCGCTGCTCTACGTTGCCATCGACTCGTGGTTCGTTGCGACCTCGACGCTCAAGGAGCAGTTGCTCGAGAACAACGAGCAGATCGCCTGGCATCCACCCGAGGTCGGAGAGAAGCGCTTCGGCGAGTGGCTGAGAGGCAACATCGACTGGGCGCTTTCCCGCGATCGGTATTGGGGTACTCCTCTTCCGGTTTGGGTGTGCGACGACGAGGCGGACCACCTGCACTGGATCGGGTCGCTGGAGCAGCTCGGGGACGCGGCGGGACCCCTTCCGGAAGATTTCGATCCACACCGTCCGTTCATCGACGAGCTCACGTGGAGCTGCGCCGAATGCGGGGGCACGATGCGTCGTGTCCCCCAGGTGATCGACGCCTGGTTTGATTCTGGCGCGATGCCCTACGCGCAGTGGCACTACCCGTTCGAGAACCAGGAGGAGTTCGAGGCGCACTTCCCGGCGGACTTCATATGTGAGGGGCTCGATCAGACGCGCGGGTGGTTCTACTCACTATTGGCGATCTCGACGCTGCTCGGCCGGGGGCCGTCGTTCAAGAGCGTGCTGGTGAACGACCTCGTTCTCGACGCCGAGGGTCGGAAGATGTCGAAGTCCCGGGGCAACGTCGTGAATCCGTGGGACGCGATCAGCGAGCACGGCTCCGACGCGCTTCGGTGGTACTTCATCACGTCGTCCAACCCGTGGCTGCCGAAGCGCTACGACCCCGCCAGCGTGAAGGAAGCGGCGCGAAAATTCTTCGACACGCTCTTCAACACCTATCGATTCTTCGAGCTGTACGCGACGGCCGAGGGATGGACGGCGTCCGACGACGACCCTGCGCCCGGGGAACGGCCGCTGCTCGATCGATGGCTCCTGTTCAAGCTCGACACGTTGATCGAAGATGTGGGCCGCGAGATGGAGGAGTACCAGCTGACGAAGGCCTACAGGGCGCTAGGCGACTTCGTAGTCGAGGATCTGTCGAATTGGTACGTTCGCCGGAGCCGCACCCGCTTCTGGGGCAACGGCGATGAGTCCGACATGCGGGCAGCGTTTCGGACGCTCTACGACACGCTGAGGAAGGTCGTCCTCCTGGCCGCCCCGTGCGTGCCTTTCTCGGCCGACTGGCTTCACCGCGCGCTGACCGGCGAAACCGTGCACCTACAGCGCTTCCCGACTCCTGCGGGGCGAGAACATAGGGAGTTGCTCTCACGCGAGGTGGATCTCGACGGTGACATGGAAGCCGTTCGTACCCTTGTCTCTCTCGGGCGGGCGGCGCGAGAGGAAGTGAAAATTCGTGTCCGACAGCCGTTGCGTGGCCTAAGCGCCGTCCTGCCCGGAGGACGCACGCTGTCGGAGGACATGCTCGAAGTCGTGCGCAAAGAGCTCAACGTGAAGGAGATCAACTTCCTGGCCTCAGTCGATGGGATCGTCACGCTGAAGGCGCGACCCAACTTTCGCGCCATCGGGTCACGCTTCGGCAAGCAGACCAACGACGCCGCTGAGGCGATCCGTGGCCTTTCAGAAGACGAGCTCGACCGGTACCGCGGTGGCGAGACCGTCGAGATCGAACTCGACGGCGTGCGCCATGTGCTCGAGGAAGGCGACCTGGAGGTACTCCAGGAGTCGGCCAGCAACCTCGTCGTGAAGGGGGAGGGAGCCTTCACGGTGGCGCTCGACCCGGAGCTCGACGACGAGCTCCGAGCTGAGGGAGTGGCGCGCGAGCTCGTGAATCGTATCCAGCGCCTACGCAAAGACGCGGGGCTTCAGATCACCGATCGAATCGAGCTCGGGGTTGCGGGTCCACCGTCTGTTCAGGCTGCCACGGGAGATCACGTCGCCTTCGTTCGCGGGGAGACCCTCGCGCTGAACGTCGAAATAGCGTCGGAGATTCCCGAGGGTCGGTACCCCCACGTCCAACAGGTGGACATCGACGGGGCATCGGCCTGGATCGGCCTTCGCCTGTCCGAGGCCTGATTCGGTGGAAGAGGAGAGGTATTCGCTGACCGTGGGCGAGGGCGAGGAGATTCGACTCGATCGTTTCGTCGCGGAACGGCTCGAGCTCTCTCGCACCCGGGTCCAGAAGCTGCTCGTGGCAGGACGGATCACGGTAGGCGGGCGGCCCGGCAAGAAGTCCGAGCTCGTCGAGGAAGGCGCGGTCATCGAGGTCGTTGTCCCTCCGGCCGAGCCGGTCGAGATCGAGGCTGAAGACCTTCCGCTCGATATCGTATTCGAAGACGATGAGCTCATGGTCGTAAACAAGGCGGCCGGAATGGTGGTGCATCCGGCTCCCGGCCACCGCACGGGCACACTGGTGAACGCGCTTCTCTGGCATGCGCCGAATCTCGCCGGTGTCGGTGGGCGCGCGCGACCCGGTATCGTCCACCGGCTCGACCGCGACACCTCCGGGCTGCTGGTGGTCGCCAAGACCGATCGGGCACATCGGATCCTCTCCGACGCCCTGCGCGCGCGACGGGTGAAGCGGTTGTATCGGGCGGCAACCTGGGGGCACTTGGCCGAATCAGCGATCACGATCGAGGCACCACTCGGTCGAGATCCCAAGGACCGCAAGCGAATGGCGGTCGTGTCCGACGGGCGCGACGCGACCACTCGCACGAAGGTCCGGGAGCGTTGGCAAAGCGCAGACCTTCTCGATATCGCGCTCAAGACCGGCCGCACCCACCAGATCCGGGTGCACCTCGCGCACATCGGGCATCCGGTGGTCGGTGATCCGATCTATGGAGTGGGGTGGGAACGGGGGTTGGGCGGTCCGACACGGCGCTGGGTCGATGAGCTTGCACGCCGCACGAAACGGCAGTTTCTGCATGCGGTCGAGCTCGCCTTCGATCATCCGGTGACCTCCGAGCGCATGCGATTCAGCTCCGAGCTGCCACCGGAGCTCGCTTCCGTGGCCGACTGGGCCAGAAAGGGCTGAACAAACGGCGCCTCAGCCCTTTTTTATTCAGCCTTTCCGTCCGATACTTAACGGCTTGAGGACGACCGCAACTCCCTGCCAGAAACGACACTTCCCCGGAAGTAGATGTCCGATCTCGATCCGAAACTGACCTTCGAATCCTTCGTCGTCGGCCCTGCCAACCGATTGGCGTCGGCAGCCGCACGTCGTGCAGCAGAGTCACCGGGCACCAGCTACAACCCGCTCTTCCTCTACTCCGAGCCCGGCCTCGGCAAGACGCACATTCTTACGGCGATCGCCCACCGGTCCGAGAAGGTCGGCAAGGAACTCAACGTCGAGTACATGGCGTTGGAGGAATACCTCGATCGTCTCGAGATCAGCCTTAAGGCCGGGAATGGAGAGAAGGACATGTACGCGGGTCTGGACATTCTTCTGCTCGACGACGTCCAGTTCCTTACCGGTCAGCCAGAGGCGCAGGAGATGCTCCTCAAGACCCTCGACCAGTTGACCGCTGCCGGTGGGCAGATCGTGCTCGCGAGTGATCGGCCTCCGGCGGACATCAACGGTCTCGACGCCCGCCTGCTGTCGCGCTTTTCTGGAGGTCTGATCGTCGACCTCGGTGCACCAGAATACGAGACCCGGGTCGCCATCATACTAAGAAAGACCGAAGAGCGGGGTCAGACGCTGGAGCCGGGCGTCGCGGAGGCGGTCGCCAAGGCTCCGCTCAAGAACGTTCGCGAGCTAGGAGGCGTGCTCAACAAGATATTCGCGATTCAGGACCTCGAAGAGCGCCGCGTCTCGTTAGAGGAGGTCGGGGCGCTGATGGCGGAGCAAGACAAGGCTACCGCGCTCAGCGCGAATTCCGACGAGTTCGGGTCCTTTCTGAGCGACCTGGCATCGAGTGTCGCGCTCGTCGTGGAGGAGCACGAGGATCCATGGATCGGGGCGGTCCGAGAGGCGATCGAATCTGCGGATCGTCAGGGCCTCACCACGTTGAGGCTGGACGCCCTCCTGGAAGGCTCGAAGCCGAAGAATTGGGAGCAAGTTCTCGACTCGTTCAAGGCCGACATCCAGCGCCTGCACGAAATCGACAACGAGCTCCAACGTCTCGGTAATCCTTGGCCTGAGGCGGCGCAGGGCGTTCTCGAAGATTCG
>JADFLD010000087.1 GCA_022564535.1 Gemmatimonadota bacterium | reverse complement strand
CTTTCTTGCGCTCACGACGCGACTCGGCTTCTGCTCCAATGATGCCGATTTCCGCCAACTTCGCCGTGAGCGAATTTCGGGTCTCGGCCTCGACTCGCTCGAGTTCCTGGCGACGAGACCGCAGTGTGCCGACCTTCGCGGCTAGGTCCGCTTCCTTGTCCCGCAACTCGATCAGTTCCGCGGTGCCAGCGGCCAGTCTCTTCGCACCGGCGTCCCGTTCGTCCACCAATGATTCCTGACGATCACCGATCTCTGCATGCTCTCGTCCGATAGCCTCGATCCTGGAACGGGCTGCTGTCACGCGCTCATCGGTGACCAGTCGCTGGCGCTCGATTTCCTCAAGGCGGTTTCGCACGGCCTCAAGTCGGGATGCCAGCTGGCCTCGTTCCCGTTCCCGCTCAACGAGTTGCAGGCGAAGAGCCTCAACTTCGGTTTCGTCGCGTGCCAGAGCCGCCTCGGCTTCCGGCCTGGAACGCTGGGTTTGTTCGAGAACACGGTCGGCATCGAGCAGACGGACTTCCATGGCATCGAGCATGTCGACCGCTACGGCGACCTCAAGAACGAGCCTGCGTTCACGCAGCTTACCGAATTTCGTGGCACGTCCTCGCTGGCGGGCTAGAGACCGGACCTTACTGGCTACCTCGCCGATTACGTCGTCGAGTCGCTGGAGATCCGCCTGGGCCTGATCCAGCCTGCGAAGCGCCGTGCGACGACGATCCTTGTACCGCCCCACTTCGGCCGCTTCCTCGAACAGAGCTCGGCGTTCCTCCGGTCGGTCACTCAGAATCGCGTCGATCATACGGGCCTCGATGATCGAATAGGCGTTTGCTCCGAGACCCGTATCACGACACAAGTCTTGAACATCCCTCAGGCGCACGGTCTGCCCGTTGATTTCGTAAGCACTCTCACCACCACGGAGAACCGTTCGACCAATGACGACCTCCGAATACGGCACGGGAAGGATGCCGTCTTCGTTTGAAATCCGGAGCTGCACCTCAGCACGGTGGATTGGTTTCCGACTGGCTGTACCATGGAATATCGCCTCATCCATGCGGCTGCCGCGGATCGCCGAGGCACGTTGCTCACCGAGTACCCAGCGAAGGGCATCGGAGATGTTGGACTTTCCACACCCGTTTGGACCCACGATGGCCGTGACTCCATCGTGAAACTCGACTTTCGTCTTGTCGGCGAAAGATTTGAACCCACTGAGTGTCAGAGAGTTGATCTTCACGGTGCGACACCCGATCTGGTAATGAGTTCGGCGCTCAACTTGCTCGATTCCAGCATGTCACCCATGGCCGTCGCCGCTTCCTCCGATTCATAGGCACCCGCGAAGACCCGATAGGCAGGCGCTGCCGTCGAGTCGCGCAACACGTACGCCGGGATTCCATCTGCACTCAGCGCACGGATGCGGCCGGTCGCACCCTTCAGTGAGTCGAACGTACCAAGGTCGTATGCCAGACGCACGGGGCGAACGTCCCAGAGCTTGGCCACTCGCTTGCGACCATCGGCAACGAGGACCTCCATCGCAGCCAGCGCGTCCAGCCTGTCTTCATGAACACCCGCAAACACACGGTAGTATAGGCGGCCCCGAACAGGCGTCGGCGACACATAGAACAGACTGCCATCGGCGGACAGTATTCCACGCCGTTCCTCTGCATCTTTGAGCCAGATGTAGCTGCCCACAAGCACCGAATAGTTTGCGGCTGGAGCCGTCCACACTGGTGGTGCCGGCTCGATATCCATGGAAGCCACGTCAACCGGCTCACCATCCGCCGGCACCTCGGCTCTGGCTTCCGCATCGCTGGATGGGCGCGAAACGCTCCACACTACCCACAACACCGCAAGCCCCATGATCAGGATCAGAAGTTTGACGAGTGAACCGAGCCGCGGACTGTCTGACAGGGATTCCTGTCTCGTGGCGCGCTCTTCCTGGTTGTCCAGCCCGGTCATGTCAGAGTTCGGGACATCCACGGGCCGCTCGACGCGCGCCAGCAGAGGTGCGCCCAGGTCCAGGGCGAGGTCGCGGATCGTACCGAGCACAATGCATCCATCGAGCGCCAGGCGATCCACCGTATCCTCGCCCCAGTCGGCCCTGAGATCTTCCTCCGTACAGTAGAGCATCAGCGTGCCGCCGCCGGCTCTCATCTTCTGGAGTAGGCGCCTGAACGTCGGGATGCGCCGTAGCTCAGACAGGGGCAGAGCAGAGTCGCCGGCAGGCAGGTAGGCGAAAGACCGGTCTGGTGCCGATCGAGCAATCGACGCGACCGACATCGCTCCGGATAGGGCGGAGGCCAGGCCAGGTCCACCCTCAACATTCAGGATTGAATCCAGTTCGCGTCCGTCCGATGCTGCGTTCGCCAGGTACGTCCGCCCGCGCATTCTTCCGACGATATCCGCCAACCTCGAAACCTCCCCTTTGACCCACCAGATGCAACTCAACGTGGTCAGACATGTTTGAGATGTCTGAAAGTCGAAGGGGTACACCTGATCGAGTAGCTCCTGCGCCTCGTCCTCGAAACGTATTTTTCCAGCGTTGAACGGATCGATGAGAAGCCGGACCTCGCTGCCGGCGAAGCGAACGAGAAAATGGCCCGGAAAGTTCACGCCTTCGAGCGGCAGTCCGAGTCGCCATCCGACTTCCAGAATCACGATTCCGAGCGTCAGCGGAATCCCCAGTCCACGATCGAGCACGTCGTTGAGAAACGAATTGCGCGGGTCGGAGTAAGCGGCCCGGTTTCCGGAGAACTTCCTCCGACCGTAGAGGGTGCGAATGACTTCGTCGAGAACGACGAGTGGGGCGGTCTCGTTCGCCAGTCGGTCCTTCACTTCCTCGGCAACCTGATCGAGCCGCGCCAGGTAGAGGTCGACCGAGAGTTGAGGATACTCCTCCTGCGCGACGAACAAGAACGCACGTGCCACGTCCATCTCCGCCTCGGAGCGGGACATCTCCTCGGCGAGGCGATGTCGCGACGATTGTTGCGGCTGGCTCACGATGAGGTCGCGGTCGGAGGATGGCACCCCGATTGTCTTCGAGGCGTTAGGTTCGACGTGGGGGTGGAAGATACCCTCACACGCCGCATGGTTTCCGTTCCCCGAACCGAGAGGAGGCAATGACGAACGAGCCCCGGGACCAAAAGCCGAAGATTCGGCTGTCCCAGCTCAGTCACGGCGCCGGGTGAGCCAGTAAGCTCGGGATGTCCGAACTGGCGCAGGTCCTGCGTCACGTCCTTCCGGTGGAAGATCCGAACGTCCTCGTCGGTCACACGACCGGCGATGACGCCGCCGTGTATCGTCTATCCGACGACCGCGCCCTGGTCGTAACGGCCGATTTCTTCACGCCCATCGTCGACGATCCATACGACTTCGGGCGCATCGCCGCGGCCAACGCCTTGTCGGACATCTACGCGATGGGGGGGCAGCCCCTCTTCGTGCTCAATCTTGTGGGCTTTCCCCGCAACCTCCTTTCCGAGGGAATTCTCGACGAGATCCTTCGTGGCGGAAGCGACGTCACGCGGTCGATCGGGGTACCCACGCTGGGTGGCCACTCCGTCGACGACGCGGAGCCCAAGTACGGCCTGGTGGCGATCGGCGAGGTACACCCGGACAAGATGGTCACGAACGCTGGCGCCCGTCCGGGCGACGAGATCGTTCTCACGAAGCCGCTCGGCTCCGGCGTAATCGCAACGGCGATCAAGAAGGGGGAGGCGCCGGACGAAGTAATCGCGAACGCCGTCGAAATCATGACGACGCTCAACGCCGCGGGGGCCGAGGCGATGTGCTCGGCCGGGGTGACGACGGCGACGGACGTGACGGGCTTCGGGCTTCTCGGACACCTCCGCAGCATGCTTCGGGCGTCAGGCATGGCGGCGACCGTACAAGCCGACAGCGTGCCGATCATGACGGGCGCGGCGGAGCTGGCGCAGGAGGGTCACGTGCCCGGGGGCACGAAGCGGAATCTCGAGGACCTCGCAGAGGGCGTCTCATTCGCCGAGTCGGTCGACCAAGTCACCCGGACGCTCCTGGGTGACGCGCAGACGTCCGGTGGGCTGCTCATGTGCGTCGCGCCCGACAAACTGAGCGGACTTCTCGCTCAGCTCGACGGAGTGACCCCCGTCAGCGCAGTGATCGGATCGGTTGAAGAAGGTGTGGCGGGCCGAATCGAGGTCATCTGAGCGGAAAGGACGCGCTCCCCCTGCTATTTCTTGGCAGACCCACTCGTCTTGGCTGCTGCCTTCTTCTTCGTCCTCGCCCTCTTCCGGGCCGGCTTCTTGGGAGTCACCGACTCCTTCGAGTTGCTCGCTTCCTCTTCGCCATTTACCAGCGCCACCGCGATCACGTCGTCGATCGTCTCGGCGAGGTGGAAGGTCACCGTGTCCCGCACCTCCTGGGGAATGTCCTCGAGGTCCGCCTCGTTGTCGATCGGAAGGATGATCTCGCGGATTCCGGCCCGCACCGCTCCGAGCACCTTCTCCTTGAGCCCACCGATGGGAAGCACCCGCCCGGTGAGCGTCAGCTCCCCGGTCATCGACACGTCGCGCCGGACCTTCCTGCCCGACACCGCGGAGACGAGGGCAGTCGCCATCGTGATTCCCGCCGACGGACCATCCTTCGGAACCGCACCCGCGGGTACGTGAATGTGCACTTCGTGCTTCCTCAGAGCCTCCTCCGGAATGCCGAGCCGCTCGGCGTTGGCCTTTGCGAAGGACCACGCGGCCCGCCCTGACTCCTTCATGACATCCCCGAGCTGACCGGTCAGCACGAGGCCGCCCTCACCCGGCATGACGCTCACCTCGACGAACATGATGTCGCCACCCATCGGCGTGTAGAACATGCCGGTGGCCACCCCACGCGTGTCCTGCTCAGCGATGCGCTCGGGGTGGACCCGGGGACGTCCGAGCAGTTCGCTCACATCGTCCGGAGTGACGTTGATCTTCTCGAGATCCCCGCCGGCGATACGCCGGGCGATTTTGCGCGCGATCTTGCCCACTTCGCGCTCGAGCTGCCGCACGCCCGCCTCACGCGTGTAGCTCTGGACGATGGTCAGGATCGCATCGTCCTGCATTTGGAACTCGTCCTCTCTTAGGCTGTTCTCCTTTCTCTGACGACGCACCAAGTATCGCTTGGCGATCTCCAGCTTCTCCGTTTCGATGTAGCCGGAGAAGTCGACGCGCTCCATTCGATCGAGCAAGGGCCCGGGGATCCGGTCGAGGTAGTTCGCCGTGGCGACGAACAACACTTCGGACAGATCGAACGGGATGCCAAGGTAGTGGTCGACGAATGTCGAGTTCTGAGCAGGGTCGAGCACTTCGAGGAGCGCGGAGCTCGGATCTCCCTGGAACGACGTGCCGAGCTTGTCGACCTCATCGAGCAGAAATACCGGGTTCTTGGTCTTGGCCTGCCGCATGCCCTGGATGATCCGGCCCGGCATCGCCCCGACATAGGTCCGGCGGTGTCCCCGAATGTCGGCCTCGTCACGCGCACCGCCGAGCGAGATGCGCACGTACTTGCGGCCGAGCGCTCTGGCGATGGACTTCGCGATTGACGTCTTGCCGACCCCGGGAGGTCCGACGAAGAGCAGAATCGGGCCGCGACCCCCCGGCGGATCATCCGGCTCGAGAGCGGGCTCGACACTCTCCTCGCCCTCGCCCTCGCCACCCTCCTCGTCGCTCTCACTCGGAGTCCCGGCCCTTTCGAGACTCAGTTTGCGAACCGCCAGGAACTCCAGCACGCGGTCCTTCACGTCCTCCAGACCGTAGTGGTCGGCGTCCAGAATCTCCTCGGCTCGCTCGAGGTCGATTTTCTCCTCCGCGCGCTCGTTCCAGGGCAACTCCGTGATCCATTCGAGGTACGTGCGGATCACCTGGTACTCGGCAGACTGCGGGCTCGTCCGCTCCAACCGGCGTAGCTCGCGATCTACCTCTGTGCGCTGCTCCTCACTCAGTTCCAACTCCTCGATGCGATGACGCATCTCCTCCATGTCGTCACGCTCTTCTTCCTCACCGAGCTCTTTCTGGATCGCCTTCAACTGCTCGCGCAGCAGCATCTCGCGCTGACGTTCACCGAGCTCTGACTGCACCTTCGCCTGAATGTCCTCCTGCGCGTCGATGCGCGCCAACTCCCGCTCGACGGCGAGCAGACACGCGCGCATCCGCTCCTCGTCGTCGAGTAGTTCGAGGAGCTCCTGCTTCTTGGGCGTGTCGAGCTCCAGATAGAACGCGACGAGATCGGCGAAGGGACCGGGCTCATCCACGCCGTGGATGAGCTGGTTGAGCGCCTCCGCGGGAACGCCGCGACGGGTACCGAGCTCGGCCGCCCGGTCACGCAACTCGCTGTCGAGCGCCTGAAACGCGGGGGCCTGAACGTCTCGCGGCTTGAGCGTTTCCAGCTCGAGAAGGACGGCATGCAGCATCGCCTGCCCTTCCTGGTCGTACGAGAGCGCCTGCGCGCGACCCTCGCCCTGGACGAGGAGTTGGACGCCGCCCCGCACGCGGTGCGTCTGAATGATGCGCACCACGGTACCGATGGTGTACAGGTAGTCGGGGGCCGGGTCGTCTACGTTCTCTCGTTGGGCTACGGCGAAGAGACGCCGGTCGCCGTCCAGTGCCTTCTGCACCGCCTCGACGGTTCCGGGTCGCCCCGCCGAGATGGGCACAGCGACCCCGGGGTACACGACGGTATCACGAAGGGGCAGGACAGGCAGCGTGAAACGCTCAGGCATCAGATCCTCTTTCTCGTTTCTCTCGACGTCGTCGACGCGGGGGGTAGGCTCGTTTTCAGACAGAGTGAATGCTCCAGCGTTCGTTGACTTTCCGTTCCTCAGGGACGTTCAACCCTCCAACTAGTATCGCCCGCCGGCTCGACGAACGTGATGCATGATCCTTGCCACGCTCTCTCGCCCCGATTCGTGCCCGATTCGCATGACTCCTCTGCCAATCTGGCGCCATCACGTCCTGGCTTCCCGCCACCTTGTCGCGCCGCCTCGGGCAGTTAGGTTGGCATCTCCTCACGCATCGCGCCACCGGCGGTCGAATCTGGCATGACCGATTCACTCGAAGGCATTACCTGGTTCCGAGGCTCATCCGTCCGAATCCGGCGGATGGGCGTAGAGGTACACGTAGATCCGCTTGGAGTCGATGGGGACACCAAGGCCGACTTCGTCCTCCTCACCCATCCCCACTACGACAATTTTTCGGAAGACGACATTGCGCGCGTGAGTGATTCCCACACGGTGATCATCGCGCCGGCCTCCATGAAGAAGCTCCTGGAGCACGCGGACCATTTCATGCGACCCGGGGACCTGATACAGCTCGACGACTTCGATGTCCTGGCCGTCCCGGCGCACAACGTCGACAAGAAGTTCCACACCGCAGATCACGGATGGCTCGGATACGTCTTCAACGTCGGCGACACCACGTACTACCATGCCGGCGACACCGACTTCCTGCCCTCGATGTCGGCCATCCGTTGCGACGTAGCCTTCCTGCC
>JADFLD010000086.1 GCA_022564535.1 Gemmatimonadota bacterium | reverse complement strand
TGCGCACGATGGTCCCAGAGGTGGAAGACGCGGAATCCGTCCTGACGAGTCCGATTGTCGAGTCTTCGTACCATCGTATCGAGACGAACGGAGCCCTCCCCGAATGCATGCGCGGTCATGCGCTTCCGGAGCCGCCGCAACCAATCTTCGAACGCCCCAGTCCGTGACAGTTCGTCGACGATCTCCGCCCGAGCGTTGCCGAGAAGGATCGACTCGAGCAGGTCGCATGCGTCCGGTACCGTGCGCTTCTGTTCGGCCACGATCAGCGCCCGAAGTAGGCCCTGAGTGCTTCCGTATCCCGGGTCCGGGTCATGGCCACCATGAGGAGGACCCGGGCCTTCTGCGGACTGAGATTGTCGGCTTGGACGGCGCCCATGTTCAGCAAGTCGATATTGTTCGCGTAGAGCGGGACGATGCGCCCTGTCAAAACGCGCGATGCGACCACGACGGGAATCCCCTGCGCACGCACCCTTGCGAGAGCAGCGAGCGTCGGGGTACTCACGTGCCCGAGGCCGAGCCCGGCCACGACCACACCATCCAGGTTGCCGCCTTCGAGTAGCAGGTCGATGGCTCGGCCGTCCGAACCCGCGTACTCGCTGATGATGACGACGTTGCCGAGCTCGACATTCGGATCGAGCGCGATCGTCTGGCGACGCATCGGCGCACGATAGAAGCGTACGGCCTCGATATCTGCGACGCCGAGCAGCCCGAAGTCGAGCGTCTGAAACGTCTCGACGTCCAACGTGTTCGTCTTGGTGACCTCGCGCGCTGCGTTGATCTGGCCGTTCATGACGACCATCGTGCCCATCCCCACTGCCTCCTCGGAAACCGCGACCCGCACGGCGTTCAGCATGTTTCGGGGTCCGTCGGTGTCGTACGACGTGGGCGCACGCTGGGCTCCAACCACGATGACAGGCTTGTCACTCACCACAGTCAGATCGAGGAAGTAGGCCGTCTCCTCCAGCGTGTCCGTCCCGTGCGTGACGACGACGCCCGCGACGTCGGGCATCGCCAGGAGCTCGTTGGCGCGCCGTGAAAGCTCGAGCCAGATCGCCGGGGTCATGTCGCGACTGTTCACATTGGCGATCTGCTCGACCGAGACTCGAGCGATCTGGCTCAATCCCTCGACCGAGCTGACGATCTCGTCGCCGGTGAGCGCCGCCCGGAGTGCGCCGATCTCCTCGTCGTACGTGCTGGCGATCGTTCCCCCGGTCGCGAGTACGATCACGCGCGGAAGCGCCTCCTGAGCCATCCCTGAACTCACCGACGCCAACAGGGCTAGAGCCACCACCAACGAACGTTTCACCATGGTCGCACATCTCCGGATCGTCGAGGCCGTCGAGGATCGCCCCGAGGACGGCTCAGGGGAGAACAATATCGGCTTGCGGGCAACCTGGCCCGGGACCAGCTGCGCTAGCTCAGTTCGATGATACCGTTCGGGGTCTCGAGGGTGGCGATGACACGAGGCGAGACACCCTCTCCGACGGAGACGTCGAGCCCGAGCGCGGCGAGCCATGTCGCGACCGTACTGGGGTCCGGGTGCTCGAGACGCACACCGAGAAACGCGCAGAGCGCCGGCAGTCGGGTCCCGGGGTGGTCGGTATCGCCCCAGTCGATGAAGAACGGGATGACGCCCCCGGCCCGGTCGGCCCACGGGTCGGTAACCGTCCACTGGAGTCTCGTGCCGTCCGGTCGCTCCCTCCCGCCCCCCGACGCTTCCCCGAGGTCGATACCGGCGGCTCGCCCCCGGGCGATGAGCGCGTCGAGATCGGGATGTTTCGCACACCAGGTGACGAGGCGCGGCGCGGCGAGATCGTCGAGCCCGAACCAGCGGGTACCCGCCGGCCTCGGCTGCTCTGGGTCGACGCTGACGATCTCCATGTACGTATCGGGTCCAAAACCGATCAGGCGGTTCCGGGTCCCGAAGCCGTGATGCCGTCCTCCGGGGGCCGTCTCGACTCCGAACAGACGCTCCACCTCCCTCACGCCCTCCTCGAGATCGGGCACCGCGAAGACTAGGTGGTCCACGGGTTCTCTTCGGGTCGAATGATCTCGACGTCGTCGATGACCTCCGTACTCGCGAGCGCACCGGCATATCCGGAGCCGGGCGCAAAACGCCGCAAGCGGCCCTCCGCCTGCGCGGCGTCTACGTCGAGGTCACCCCCGCGCCCACGCATGAGTCGGAGCCCGGCTCCGTGACGCTTGGCCAACGCCTCCTTGGCCGTCCACAAGCGCATGAACTCGTCATCGAGCGCCTCGTCGGGCAATTCACGGAACCGCTTCGCTTCGGACTCGCCGAACCACCGAGTGGCGATCGAGCGCGCCCGCTGAACGGACCGCAGCAACTCCACATCCACACCGACGCTGGCCATAGTCCCCACCGCGACGCAGTAGAGGTCGCCGGAATGCCCCGTCGAAAACGTGAGCGCGCAAGGCCGAGATCCTCCCGGGAGTAGGACGGGCTTGCCTCCAGGTGCTGTCACGATCCGAAGCTCCGCCGGCGGGCGAGCCAGATACCCACCGAGAACCAGGCGAAGTGCCGTGCGGCGAGCCAGCAACCATCGTGCGGCCGAGGGATTGTTCAGAGAGTCCGCCCGTGCCCGCACGGCGTCCGGAACGACCGCCCTATCCGCCAACGCATCGAACCACGGCTCTTTGGCGTCGAGAACCCAGACATGCGGACGCTTCGGATCCATGTCTGCCGCAGCGCCCCTGCCCGGCGGTAGGGCCGACGGCGTCACTCCCCTCCCGCGCGAACCCGAATCGCGAACGCCGGCACCTCGTAGATCCGTAGGCCGTCGACCCACTGCGTCCCGTAGATCTGGAGCGTCACCGACTCGCCCTCGACGATTTCGACCTCGAGCGCCTCCACCTCGGTAATGACCTCGTGATTGAGAGGGACGACTTGCCCCCTGTAGCGCCACTCGAGCGGCATCCCGACGATGGGGTGCTCCCAGACCGGATTCTCGATCCCGTCCAGCCACCCCTTCAGATGCATCAGGGCCCGGGACGTCTGCACGAGCGCCTCGAGACCCAGCGAGCCGGGCTGCACTGGGTCCTCGTAGAAGTGCGCCTTGAAGTACCAAGAGTCGGGGTGGAGCTTTTGGTAGGCGCGAATTCGGCCCAGCCCCGCATCCCCTGCGTCTGGCCAGAAGCCCGTGATTTCATCTACCATGCGCAGCTTTCCGCTGGACATGGCGGGCAAGTGAGCGAGCGCACCACCACCGTCGAGAAGCGGCAAGGGCGGCGTCGGTGACTCCTCGTCCCGGCGCGCACGCATCTCGTCCGTCGTGGCCAAGCCACGCTGATCTTCAAGCACCTTCGGGCTGAAGAAGCCGAAGTCGGTGGTCAGCGTCAGAACCGGGCCGTGCTCGTCCTCGCATTCGACCTCGAAGAAGACGATGCTCGTGCCGCCGGCTTTCGCAAAACGGGTCAGGCGGGTGGTGAACGTGAGCGTTCCCATGTCCCGATGAATCTGCTTGTGGAGGGTGCTCACGCCATCGAGGTTCCTGAACGCCACGTCGCCCACGGTGTCGGCGAAGAAGTTCAGATAGGACGCGAACCACCCGCACGGCTGAAGGAAGGCCTCGACCACCACCGCGTACGGCATGTGGCCCTGCCCCTCCTCGAAATACCACGCCTCCGGATCGAGGTCGAGCGTGGATACCATGATTCCACCCTCACCCGCCGACCCCGGCGCGACATCGACCGATACGATGCTGCTTATGAAGTGGTACGGCGGCCCGGGAAGCCTTGGACACTTCAGCGCCCCGTCGAACTTGGCGAACATGCTCCCGAAAGCGTCACTCGGCCTTCCCCATGCGCAGGCGAGCAGGGCCTCGTAGTCCCCACGGACGTCGCTGTCGCCCGGGCCAACGAGCCGAGGCGGCTCCGCTCCCTCCAGGTACTCGCGCATGGTCGTCAGCGGATAATCCGGAACCAGGCGCATGCCGAATCGACGACATTGGAAGACCTTGAGGCCATCGCTCGTGCAAAGCAGCGACGCATAGACTTCAGGCTCATCGCCATCGATCACCTCTTCGATGAAGACCTCGTAGTCGAGCGTGTGCGGCCCGTCCGGCACGACCTGCCCCCGGCACAAGAAACGCGCCAACTCTCCTGAAACCGGCTCGAAGCGCCAGCCATCACGGCGAATCGTGAAGCCCATCGCAGCCATCGCGAACGACAGCGCTTGAGTAGCCGCGTCCGCCATGAGCGTACCCGGCATGCACGGATCGTTGTTGAAGTGGCCGTCATAGAACCAGGCGTCGACCGGCACGTGTGTCTCGGCGCGGAGGTATCCTCTGCCCCACGGGCCACCCTCCGGATCGAAGAGTGGCACGTGGTCGAGCAGGTTCAGGCGGCCATCCGGAATGTTCGGCGTCCGAGTGTGGGAAGCCGCAAGCTCGAAGCCCTTTCCGAAGCAGCGATACGCGTCGCCGTCACGAAAGTGCTGAAGATCTTCGCGCGAAAAACTCCGCTTGGTCGTCAACTGCGGCGGCGGATCGAGTCGGGCGTCGGGTTTCGGATCGTCCTCGGCGGCATCCCACAATACACCAGCCGAGCCCGCCAATTCCTCTTTCGTGAAGAAACCGGCCTGACCATTGCGGACCGAGATCAGGAGGCGATCCCCGATATAGCAGTCATAGTGGAAAAAGAAGAGTCGCACGTCACCGGTCTTGGCGTGCCCGTCTACGAAGATCTCGTAGGTGAGCGTGTCTCCCGGCGCCGGCAGCCCACCGTAGTAGGTGAGGTCACAACCGAGCAGCCGATACACACGATCGCCCTGGTTGTGGAAGTCGGCGCCGAGCCATGAGATGAGCAGGAGGTCCGCCTGCCCCGACTCGATCACGATCCCAGGCGCCATCCGGCCGTTGTGCAGGTACCACGCGTCGGGCTGGACGTCGGTCTCGGTGACGACCCGACCCTTTTTCATCCCGCCCGGCTCGCCCTCGATCATCAGGGCACGGTCCACAAAGAGGAGCGGCGGCTCGGGCATCCGGACCTGGCGAGTGTACCCATCCTGCTTCTCGAACAGCTCACCGAAGATCTCCGAGATCTTGCCACCCGAATGGATCTCCAGCTGCTCCCGGTTCAGGAACACGGTCTCAGGCATTTCGGCGCGGTTGATTGGCGGCGATACCGGAATGACCGGAGACGGAGGTCCCGAATCTGCCCTGCTCGCCACCACCGACTCGGGCGAAGCGGGCTCGGGCGAAACAGGCTCGGGCGAAGCGGGCTCGGGCGAAACAGGCTCGGGCGAAGCCGGCTCGGGCGAAACAGGCTCGGGCGAGGCCGGCTGGGTCGACTCGGGGGCGGTTGGCGCGGGGGCCACTACGACGCGCAAATCCGGAGCCCTCTCCGGGGCCAGGGTCTGGGCCGAGGCCACGACGACGGGCGCGTGCGGCTCGGTCTCGGGCGTCACGGGCGGGGCCGCGGGCGCCCCCTGCGCGAACGCTCCTTGTAGACCGATCGCCAGGAAAGCGTCGTGGGTCTCTTTCTGCTCGCGCAGGAAATCCGCGTGAGCCTTGGCGATGGAGCTGAACAAATCCAACGCCGGATCCTGAGCGGCGCTAGAAACGCCGTTTTCTTCCGCCGAAGCCGCGACAGAACGAGTCTCGGATATCCCCACGGCGGGCTGTGCCGCAGGTGACCTTCCACTTCCGAAGTGCTTGCCGATGTCGTATTCCAGCCCCGCGGCAGGCGGAGGCGCCATCTCTTCTTCTGGCGGGCTCGAAGTCTTTGCATTCATGCTGTCAGATACCGCCGCGTTCTGTGAATCGTGTAGGGCGGCCGAGCGGGGAGCCGCGCTCGTCGTCGCCGTAGTCATGTCGGGCCACGTAATGGGCGGAGAATGCACACGCAGCCGTAGCACCGGCCCGTCGGCCTCCCGCCTCGGGCGCGCCCCCTCTCGCAAGTCCCTCAGCCGCCCGGCAAACTCCGTAAGGTCCATCGGAACCCCCACCGCCCACAGCCTAGACACCGACCGAGCCATAGGCTCGAGCCCTGATCCTTCGTGCGGGTCGAGGGCCACTACCGTGTGGGGCCGACCCTCCAGGATGCGACCGATCGCTCCGGTGAGCGTTGCACGGGGCCCGTGCTCGATGAACACGCGGACACCGTCCTCGTACGCGCGCTCGACGGTCTTGGGGAAGTCGATCGGATCGACGGCCTGCTGGGTGATCGCGTCTGCGGCCGCATCTCGGGTCGGGACGTAGGCACGGTTGCCCGCATTCGTGTAGAAGCGGACCTCCGGCACTTCCGAGGTGTCACGCTCGTGAATCTGGTGCCATGTCTTCGCGAAGGGGCGAAGTGGGGCGCAGTGGACCACCATGTCCAGGCCGAGGTCAATCGCTCGGGTCCGCCCCACTTTCTCGATGACGCGCTCGCACGCGTCCGCGTCCCCGCCGATGACGACATCCTCTCGATGCTGAATGACGGTAATATAGACGCGCGGCTCACCTTCCATCGCCTGCTCAATAGTCTCGATGGGGGCCGCAATGCGATAGTTCCGCCAATGGGCGACCTCGCCCTCGGGGAGCCCCCAGAATTCGGCCGCCGCGCGACACTCGCCCGTGAGCTGGTTGATGTACATCTCCGACGTGTTGATCTCGGCAACCATCTCGTCGAGGTCGTTCCACACGCCAAACGCCATCAGCGAGTTGGTCTCACCAGACGAGAGACCCATCGCGACCTCTGGCTTCATCCCGAGTACGTTGCGTGTGAACTCGGTATGCACCTGGCATACGAAGGAGGATCCTGTGAGCTGCGTGGCCGGCGGAAACGATCCGATACCGGCTCCGTACAGGTCAGCTGCGAGGTGCGGCGTACCCGCGAACCGCTCCGCAAGGTTGCGGCCGATCTTGGGAAAGGCCAGCAGCAAGTCCCGCGCCGCGCCGGCATATGCCGCGGCGGCACCCGTGTAGCAAAACGCGACCTCGCCGTCCAGCGTGCCCTCGCCGAAGTACAGCCCCGGTCCAGCCGGAGCTCGACCAGCGGCCAGCTCGGCCTCCGCGTGCGCTCGGAGCCTCTCGAGGTCGGCTTCGGCCTTCGCGACGAGCGCGAGGCGAACCGCGCCCTCGAACGACTGCTCGCCGGCCGCGACCGCCGAAGCCAACGACGCCACGGAGCCCGCGGCGTAAAATTCGCAGGCCGGCGCACCGACGGGGCTGATCAAAGCCGACGTGCTCACGGGTGCCACGAGCTGCACGGTCGACCGCATTCCCGAGAAGGACTCCGCCGTGACCCGCGTATGGACGGAGTCCTTCCTGCGCGGTGACGGCCAGGCTCCATCCCGGTCGATCTCTACGCCCCGATGCGCCGTGATCGCGCCCGCCGCGACGTGGAGCAACCCGGCCGCGCCGTGGGCATGCCCGAAGCGGGCCGTCACCTCGCTCATCCCGGCGTCAGCCGTAAGCGATAGCTCCACCGGGCTGGCTCCAGAACTCTCCACGGTCTCGGTGAGCAGCGCCAGCACCGGGTACCCCTTGTCCACGG
>JADFLD010000085.1 GCA_022564535.1 Gemmatimonadota bacterium | reverse complement strand
CACCAAGTACCGTGGGCCCGTCGCCATCCACGCCTCAAAGGGGTTTCCAGAGTGGGCTAAAAGGTACGCGGCGGAAATTGAAGGGCTGCCCAAACTGCCCCTCGGGTCAATCCTCGGAGTGGCGAACCTGGTGACATGCGAACGGGCCGAGATCGTCCGTTCCCATGTTTCCGAGGCGGAAGCGTCCCACGGCGACTGGGCGCCGGGCCGCTGGGTTTGGAAATTGGAGAGTCCCCGCGAATTGGAATTGCCGATCCCGTTCAAAGGGGTTAATATCCGCGATTGTCACGCCGATGGCGGCCATCAACGCCATTGGTTTACCGGGCGTGGCCGGTCCTCCAGTGAACGGCTGCCGTGGTGTTGGCGGTGCGGTGCTCCTAATCCCCGATGGGAGCCCGGCCCATCGCGATCCTCGACTCCCTTCGCTTCGGGGACCTCGACAGCGCTCGGGTCCGCTACCTCTTCGGCGGTGTCGTAGCCGGCGTCGGCGACTACGGCAATTGCGTGGGCATCCCAAATATCGGCGGCGAAGTCGTTTTCGATCGCGGGTACGAGGGCAACCCCATCGTGAACGCCATGTGCCTCGGGCTCATGAAGCGCGAAGAGCTCATCACCGCATCGGCCTCGGGTGTCGGCGCGCCCATCATGGCGGTCGGGGCGCGCACCGGCCGTGACGGAATCCATGGCGCCACGTTCGCGAGCGCGGAGCTGAGTGAGGACGCGGACGACTCCAGCCGCCCCCGGGTGCAGGTCGGTGACCCGTTCACCGAAAAGCTGCTGCTCGAGGCGAGCCTCGAGTTGATCGCAAGTGGTGCGATTACCGGCATCCAGGACATGGGCGCGGCCGGCATCACGTCGTCGGCCGCAGAGATGGCCGGGCGTGGGGGAAGCGGTATCGAACTCGAGATGGCCGACGTCCCGATTCGAGAGGAGGGAATGACGCCGTACGAGATCCTGCTGTCCGAGTCCCAGGAGCGGATGCTCGTCGTGGCCGAGGAGGGTCGGGAAGACGAAGTGCGGAGAATTCTGAAAAAATGGGAGCTCGAGGCCGAGGTGATCGGTCGGGTGACGGACGACGGCAGGTTCAGAATCCTCGAGAACGGAAAGGTCGTCGCCGACATTCCCGCGCTGCCGCTCACTGAGGGCTGTCCGACGTACGAGCGAGAGGGCGTCGAGTCGGAGGAGATAAAGGCACTTCGGGCGATGGACCTCAGCGAGCACCTGATTCCGCGAGGGGATCTGACGAAGGCGCTCCTCCTGCTGCTCGGGTCGCCGAACATAGCATCGAAACGTTGGATCTATCACCAGTACGACACGACGGTGCGGACGGGCACGGCGATCCGCCCCGGCGGAGACTCCGGCGTGATCCGGATCCGCGGCACCAACCGGGCCATCGCGGCCACGACGGACTGCAACGGTCGCTTCGTCTATCTGGAGCCGAAGACGGGTGCGATGGCCGCGGTCGCAGAAGCCGCCCGCAATCTGGTGTGCGTCGGCGCGTCGCCCTCGGCGATCACGAACAATCTCAACTTCGGTAACCCCCTCAAGCCTCACATCTATTACCAGCTCCGCGAGGCGGTCCTGGGGATGCGCGACGCGTGTGAGATTTTCGAGACGCCGGTGACGGGTGGCAACGTCTCGCTCTTCAACGAGACCGACGGTCGCGCGATCTACCCGACGCCGGTGATCGGCATGGTAGGCATCATCGACGACGTTTCGAAGATCACGCGCCAGTCGTTCCAAAGCGTCGGAGACGCAGTCATCCTGCTCGGAACGAACACCGGCGAGATCGGGGGGTCGGAGTATCTCTACGTGACCGCCGCCCTGGTGGCGGGAGCGCCTCCCTCGGTGGATCTCCAGGGCGAGCGGATGCTGCAGCGGGCGATTCTGTCCATGAACCACAAACGACTTCTGCGCTCGGCGCACGACTGCTCCGACGGAGGCCTCGCGTGCACGTTGGCCGAATGCTCTCTCGGCGACGGGGAGAGCCCGTTGGGAGTCTCGGCAGAAGTCGACGACGACCTGCCACCCGTCGTGGCTCTCTTCGGTGAGGCTCAGGGACGAATCGTCGTCTCATGCGATCCGGCCTCTACCGACGAGGTGCTTCGCGTGGCCGAGCGTCACGGGGTACCGGCACGGAAGATCGGAACGGTGGGCAAGGCAGACGATGGCTTCTCCCTCACCGTCCGCGACGGCTCGGTATCGGCAGCCATCCCGGACATCCACGACGCTTATTTCGGCGCGATACCCGCCATCATGGGGACCGACTGATGCCCGACCCTCTCCGACCACTCCCGGGGGTGACCGCGCGCGCTTCCATCCAGGAAGACGAGCCGACGTATGAGCTCGATGATCGGCCACACGACGAGTGCGGCCTCGTCGGCATCAGCGGCATCGACGACGCCGCGGAGTTGGCATTCCTCGCGCTGTACGCGCTCCAGCATCGGGGGCAGGAGGCGGCGGGCATCGTCGCCTTCGATGGTGAGACGGCCCGCATCCACAAGGGCACCGGCCTCGTCTCCGAAGTCTTCGACGGTGCATCGGTCTCCAAGCTCACCGGGAGCACAGCGGTGGGCCACGTCAGATATTCGACGGCCGGCGGGAGCGGCATCGCGAACGTGCAGCCGATTACGGCGCGGTTCGCGCGAGGCGACCTCGCGCTCGCGCACAACGGCAACCTCACCAATCAGCTCGACCTGCGCACCCGCCTCGTGGATGAGGGCGCGATCTTCCGCTCGTCATCGGACTCCGAGACGCTCGTGCACCTCATCGCCAAGTCCCGCCAGGACACGGTGGACGGCCAGGTTACCGAAGCGCTCACCCACCTCGAGGGCGCGTTTTCGATCGTGCTGTCGGTGAACGACACCATCTACGCGGCGCGCGACCCGCGCGGCTTCCGGCCACTCGTGCTGGGCAGGAAGGGTGAGGGACACGTGGTCGTCAGCGAAACGTGCGCCCTCGACATCCTCGGCGCGGAGTACGTTCGTGACATCGAACCGGGGGAGGTGATCCGCATCCGCGGTGGTGAGGTCGTCGACCTCCCGGGAATGCCGAAAGCGTCACAACCTTCCCCGTGCATCTTCGAGCTCGTGTACTTCGCGCGTCCAGACTCCCGCATCTTCGGGGTGAGCGTGGACCGGGCCCGGCGTGCGTTCGGACGGCAGCTCGCACGCGAACACCCGGTCGAGGCCGACGCGATCATTGCGGTGCCCGACAGTGCCAACTCGGCCGCTCTGGGTTACGCGGAGGAAAGCGGCATTCCGTTCGAGTTGGGCCTTCTGCGCAATCATTACGTCGGCCGGACCTTCATCCAGCCGGACCAAAAGGACCGCGATTTCGGAGCCCGCATGAAGTACAATCCGGTCCGCGAAGTCCTCGAAGGTCAGAGAGTCGTAGTGGTCGACGATTCGCTGGTGCGCGGCACGACCAGTCGGAGCCTGGTGGGAATGCTGCGCCACGCGGGAGCGAAGGAGGTGCACCTCCGAATCGGAAGCCCGCCCGTGAAGTTTCCCTGCTTCTACGGCATCGACATGCCGACGAAGGGTGAACTGATCGGATCACAGCTCGAGGTCCCGCAAATCGCGAAGAGACTCGGCGCGGACTCGCTCGGCTACCTCTCGCTCGAAGGTATGGTAGGCGCGGTCGAGGAAGCCGGTCCGTACTGCACTGCGTGTTTTTCGGGGGACTACCCTGCCCCACTCATCGACCTCGACAAGGGCCTTGCCTCTGCGGAGGACGCCGCGGTTTGCTGATGCCGGAGCGCCGTCACGCTCTCCATAATGCAGGACGCCGACGCGCGGCTACTCCTCCTCGGCCAGCATCCTCTCGGCGAGGTCGACGAACTCGCGACAGCCTATGTAAAGAGGGACCCGCTGGTGCAGCGCCTCGGGTTGGATGTCCATGATGTCCGTCATTCCGTCACTGGCCCGGCCCCCCGCCTGCTCCATGATCATCGCCATCGGAGCCGCTTCGTACATCAGGCGAAGCTTGCCGTGCGGCTTCTCGGACTCGGCAGGATACATGAAGAGTCCGCCCTGGAGGAGCGTGCGGTGGATATCCGCGACGAGTGAGCCTATGTAGCGGGAGCCGAAATCTCCCTGGGTCTTGAGGTAACTCACCAGCCGCTGCTGTCCGCGCGACCAACGCGCATAATACGCTTCGTTGACCGAATAGACCTTCTTGGGCGGATCGGGAAAGCGCATGATAGGATGGCTCAGTATGAACTCGCCGATCGATGGATCCAGAGTGAAGCCGTGCACACCCGAGCCCGCCGTGTAGACGAGCATCGTCGACGAGCCGTAAAGCACGTATCCGGCCGCGACCTGCCTCGATCCGGGCTGGAGACAGTCCTCTAGCGTCCCTCGCTCACCGTCTGAGATCTTCCTGTGAATACTGAAGATCGTGCCGATGGAAACGTTCACGTCGATGTTCGAAGAGCCGTCGAGCGGATCGTAGATCACGACATACTCACCGGCCGGAAACTTCTCCGGTATCGGAATGAACGTCTCGTTCTCTTCCGACGCCATGCACGCGACGAGGCCCGTATGATCGAGCGCCCGATACATGACTCGATTGGCGAACGCGTCGAGCTTCTGGACCTCCTCGCCGTGCACGTTCTCGTCTCCCGCAGCGCCCAGAATGTCGACGAGACCGGCCTTGTTTACCTCACGGCCTATGACCTTGGCCGCAAGGGCGATGTCGTGCAAAAGCGCCGTGAACGCACCCGTCGCCTCGGGGTGTCGGCGCTCCTCTTCCACGAGGAACCGCGAAATAGTGACGACGTGACTCTGTGGCATCGCGTCCAGCTTCCTTCGGTGTCCGGGTGAAAACCGTTGCCCTGTCCTAACTTACAGGATCTCGGCAAAGTCGGCCTCAGATCACACAGGCTCCGGGCTGCCCGCGCACCCACGCGGCGAGCATCTGCCATTCCTCATCCTCTTGAGAGAACCAGCGTCGCCCGCCGCTGTGGTAGGTGTCCCCGCCGGCTTCCGGCGCTAGAGGGTGCGTGAGAAAGCGACTCCCCAGAGGATACCCAGGCTCGACGTATCGCCGGAGAATTTCGAAGTTCCGACGCGATTCCTCGACGTTCCAGAATGGGCGATCGTCCGGGAGCGTCGAAGCAAAGCCTCGACTTCCCCCGCCGTAGCAGTGTACGCACTCCATGCGACCTTCTCGCTTGTCCAGGAATACCTTCTGGACACACGTGCGAAAGAACTCGAAGTCGAGGGGAGGGGGCTTCGTCTCGGATCCGGCCGAATCCGGGAGCGCGTCCGCATCGCGGACCCAGTTCGCCATGATCTGCCACTCGGCATCCTCCTGCGAGTCGAAGAACTTCCCCCCGACGTGGAAGGACGATCCCCCGGCCTGCACGGCCAACGCCTTGAGCAACAGGCGACTGCGTTCAGGCTGTCCGGGAATCACGAGTCGAGCGACGGCCTCGAAGTTCCGGCGGGATTGCTCCTCGCTCCAATAGACCCGTCCATCCTCGCCCTCCTGGAGCGGCTGGAGCCTGAGTGGCGTGCCGTTGTGCACGTGGCACGTGACGCACGGCGACACGCCGGGCCCATGCCCCCCACGCGGCGCGATGAAGATCGGTTCGACCTCGCTTCGATAACGCTCGAAGCTGAGCGGGTTCTGGGCCGAAGACCCAAGAGGGGTCGCGAGCGCAAACCCAATGACGAGGCCCGGCCGCGAGTTCATCGGATCACCGCGGTGTGATTTCTCTTCGGCACCTGACCTACCGGAATTCGGGCGACCTCTCGCAAGGTCTGCGTGTCGATGACCGACACGTCGTTGGAGCCCGCGTTTGCGGAGTAGAGGAGGCGCCCGTCCGGGGTCATGGTCAACCAATCCGGATGGTGACCCACGGCCACACCGCCGAGGTAGGCCAGGTCCGGGAGTGACCAAGCGTAGACGTGGTTGTTCGGCTTGCTCGTCGCCCAGAGCTGAGACCCATCGGGCGAGACGACGAAGCCGTGAGCCGGGGAGCCCTGCAGGCCGTCGTTGTCGACGCGCGTAAGCGGAAGCTCCGGCATCTGGATGCTGTCGACGACCGCTCGCAGGTTCCAATCCACGACATAGAAGCCGTGGTAGTTCGAAAGCTGAACGAAGATTCGCTTGGTCGAGCCGTCCGGGTTGCGCTCGAACGCCATCGGCCGTACGCCGGCTGCGAAGTGGAGCGACCACACCGCACGATCCGTCTCAGTGTCGATCACCGTCAGCGACCTGGCACCGATCATCCCCGCGACAACGTGTCTGCCGTCCGGAGTGATGAAGACGTTGTGCACGCCTCCGAGGGTCGAAATCCGGCCGATGCGACGACGCTCACGGGTGTCGATGATGTCCACGAAGGCCCCTCCGCCCACGATGGCCACGTACACTTTGGTGCCGTCGGGCGTGATCGCGATGTTGTTGGGGCGTCCGGTCAGTGGGATCTTGGCCACGACGCGGAGCGTGGACGTGGGCACGACGTCGAGCGTGTGGTCCACTTCGTTGCTGAAGTAGTACTCGCTCCCGTTCGGATGGCTCGTGACACCGTGCGGAATCTGAATGCCCGTGATCACGTCGACGACTTCGTTGGTCGTCGGGTCGATGATGTGGACGTTGTCGCCCGCCGCGTTCGTCTGGATGATCCGAACGGTGCCCTGCTGGGCGCCGAGCGGAGCCACCGAGATCAAGAGCCCCAGTGTCAGCGTGCCGAGTCCTCCGTGACGATCACGCACCATGGTGTACACCTCCCGTTGCCGACGCGAACGCTGGAATTAGCTACTCCCCCAGCAATGCACCAGACTAGGGGTGAGGCCGTCCGGCTCCACCACCGCGCGCCGAACGTCCGCCGCGCTCGGAGCGAACCCGCACTGTTCCGTCACGCCGCACGGTGACGCGCACCGTGCCCTCCTGATCGGTCCGGTGGACCGTGGCCCCGGCGGCTCTCAACCGGACCATGACGTCAGGAGACGGATGTCCGTATCCGTTGCGCCGCCCCACCGAAATCAACGCGACTTCAGGCCGCGTATGGGCCAGGAAGAGTGAGTCGGTCGACGTGTCACTCCCGTGATGTCCCACCTTCAGCACGTCGATGTCACCCACCTCATCGATGAGACGGCGCTCCACGTCCACGTAGGCATCGCCGGTGAGAAGCGCGTTGAAGCCCCGCCACGAGACCAGCATCACCACAGACGACGCGTTGGCGTCGCCCAAGTCCGCCGTCCCGTCGAAGGGGTGCAGGATGCGCAGCGTGACACCATCGATGTGGAACACCTGACCCGCACTTGCGCGCATCCAGGGCACACCCCGTCGGCGGGCCACATCCAGGACATCCGCGTACGTCGACTTCGGGACCGGGATCGCCGGGTCGATCACCTGGCCCACGGCGAAAGTCGACAGGACCGCCGCGGCGCCACCGATGTGGTCGAGGTCCGGGTGGGTCAGAACCAGCATCTCCAGCCGGTCGACCCCCCTGTTGCGAAGCGCACGCACGACCGGATGCCCGCGGTGGTCCGGGGCCCGTTC
>JADFLD010000084.1 GCA_022564535.1 Gemmatimonadota bacterium | reverse complement strand
CCCCGACGGGCGCGAAGCAGCTGAGAAGGACGACCGGTCGGTGCGCAACGAGTTGGGTCTCCTGAACCTGCGCACCGGCGAGCAGACCACCCGTGAGGCCTTCGAGGGGTTCTCCTTTTCGGACGACGGTCGGTACCTGGCCCTGCGCCGCTACAAGCCGAAGGACAAGGACAGCGACGGCGTCGACGTCGTGGTGCACGAGCTGGCGACGGGTTCGGACATGAGCTTCGGGAACATCTCCGAGATGGCGTGGCAGGACGAAGGTTCGCTCATTGCGCTCGTCACTGACGCGGACGATCGGGTCGGCAACGGCGTTACGCTCTACGATCCTTCATCGGGTCGTATCCGCTCGCTCGACGCCGACCAGGCCATCTACCGCGAGCTCGCCTGGCGCGAGGATGCCGCAGACCTGGTCGTCTACAAGACGTTCGAGGACGAGGCGTTCGAGGACACTGCCCACGTCGCGCTCGCGTGGCGTGACCTCGACGACGACTCGCCCAGGAGCTTCTCCCTGGACCCGCAGACCGATACGTACTTCCCCGGCTCCATGCGGATCGTGGAATTCAGAGCGCCGTCGTGGTCGGAGGATGGCTCCACGCTCTTCGTGGGCATTCAGGATCGCCGGCCCGCGCCGGATGATCCGTGCGCGAGCAGTGGGGAGGACGATGTGAAGGAGGACGACGCCGACGAGGGCGAAGCGGACGACGGAGACGCCGAAGGCTGTGATGAGGACGACGATCCTCCCGGCGTCGAGATCTGGCACTCCCTCGATGTCGATCCCGTTCCGGGCCAGCGGGTGCGGGAGCGGCAGCTTCGGCAAGTGAACTTTCTCTCGGCCTGGAACATGGACAGAGGCACGTTCGTGCAGCTCGGTGACGATCTGACGGAGCTGACCGCGATGGTCGAGGGCGGGCGTCATGTGATCGGGCGTGACGAAACGCCGTACGACGAAGACGCCATGTTCCGTCAGCAGTACGCGGACCTCTACGCCATCGACGTCAGGACGAGCGAGAAGACGCTCATCGAGGATCGTGTCACGATTCAGTACGGTGGCAGCCCGGGTGGGCGCTACGTCCTGTGGTTCGAGGGCGAGGACTACTTCGCCTATGACCTCCTAAGCGGTGAAAAGCACAATATCACGGAGCGCGTCGCGACGACCTTCGTGAACCTCGACGTCACGCCGACCCGGGAGCAGATGCCGTCGTTCGGGGTGGCCGGTTGGCTCGATGACGACGAGGCGGTGCTGCTCAACGACCGGTGGGACGTCTGGGAAGTGCAGCTCGACGGCTCCGGTGGCAGGGCGCTCACGCAGGGGGCCCCGGACCAGGTGCGGTATCGCACGACCGAGATCGATCCCGACGCCGACGCGTTCGATCCGGACGAGCCGATCTACTACACGACGTACTCCGAGTGGACCAAGAAGGCCGGGTACGCCCGGGCCGAGCCCGGCGACGATCCCGAGATGCTCGTTTGGGAGGACAAGTCGTTCGGAGGCCGCTTCGGCCGTCTGCAGAAGGCCGAAGAGGCGGACGTCTTCGTGTTCCGCAAGGAGGCCTTCGACGACTCACCCGACTACTTCGTCGCGGGTCCGGACCTGTCCAACGCACGCCAGGTAACGTCGACGAACCCGTTCCAGGCCGACTTCGCTTGGGGCCGGACCGAGCTCATCGACTACGAGAACGAGTGGGGCCGGCGCTTGCAGGGTGTTCTGACCTACCCGGCCAACTACGACCCGGGGCAGGAGTACCCGATGATCGTGTACCACTACGAGTTGCTCTCACAGGGAATGCACCAATATCAGGTTCCCGACGCCACGCAGTACTACAACCAGCAGATCTGGAGCCACAACGGATACTTCGTCTTCCGCCCCGACATCGTGTATCGTGAGCGCCGCCCGGGTCAGTCGAACGTGGAGACGATCAGGCCGGCGGTGGCGGCCGCGGTCGCCTCGGCTCCGATCGACGCGGACAAGATTGGCCTTATCGGGCACTCGTGGGGTGGATACCAGACGACGTTCTTCGTAACGCAGGACGATCTCTTCGCGAGCGCTGTGGCCGGGGCGCCGCTCACCAACCTGATGAGCATGTACCTGTCGTTCTACTGGAACAGTGGGGGCACCGACGCGCGCATCTTCGAGATCAGCCAGGGTCGCATGCAGGTGCCGTGGTGGGAGGACTGGGATTCCTACGAAGCGAACTCCCCCATCCACAACATCCAGAACATGAACACGCCCCTGCTGATGATGTTCGGTACCAACGACGGTGCCGTCGAATACAATCAGGGCGTCGAGTTCTACAACGCGGCCCGTCGGCTCGGGAAGCAGATGGTGATGCTGTCGTACGACGGCGAGAACCACGGGCTCGCGAAGGAGCCGAACCAGCGCGACTACCAGAATCGGATCATGCAGTGGTTCGGACACTACCTAAAGGGTGAGCCCGCGCCAGACTGGATTTCGACCGGTGTGCCTTACATCGCCCAGCAGGACGGGTTGAAAGCGAAGAGGCCGGTGGGCTGACGGGAAGAAGCTGATTCCGGGGGGCGCGCTCCATGGACTGGGCTGCTGGAGCGAGTCGCCGCATGGCACACTCGTTTCAGCCGGACGCCGACCCGTCCACGAGCATCGGCGGCACGCCCATCCGCTCCAGGCCGGTGCCCAGCACGCGCTCGACCGCGAGCGCCACGCCGAGCAGCGCCTCGTCGTCGCCTCCACGCGCAATCAATTGGAGTCCGACGGGCATCCCCGATGCATCGAGGCCGGCGGGGAGCGAAACGGCGCACAACTCGAGCAGGTTGACGGGGCAGGTGGGGCGCAGCGTCGCGCCGTTCACCTCGACGTACCTCGCGAGATCGTCCACGACATCGGTGACCGGGGGCGCCGTAATCAAGTTCGCCGGTAACACCAGGATGTCTGTGTCCCCGAAGAGTGGAGCGGCGAACGCCGCCATCCGCCGCTGCTTGGCGATCGCCTGGCGGTACGCCTCGCTGTCGAGCGCCAGGGGGTTCTCGAGTCGGGCTCCAACGGTCGGATGTAGAAGCTCGAGCCATTGGGGCAGTCGTGCCGACAGGAACGCGTGGCACTCGGCTTTCCCGATGCCGCCGGTCATGTACAGCTCGTATGCGTCGTCGATCAGACGGCCATCGACTTCGATCCGCTCGGCTCCAGCGGAGTCCAACTCGGAAAGCGCGACGTTCAGCACGTCTCGGATATCCCTCTGACAGTCGTCCCAAATGGCACATCGGGGGACGCCGATGCGCAACCCTTCGACCGATGTCATGGTGAGCGACTCGAACAGGGGCGATGGGTCGCCCCACCGCGGATCGACGGACCCGAAGAAGTGGATGCTGTCCTCGACGCTGCGCGTGAGGGCCCCGACGGTATCGAACGTAGTGCTCAGCTGAACGACCCCGTCGGTGGGCCAGCGACCCTTCGTAGTCTTGTGTCCCACCACTCCTGAAAATGCAGCCGGAATCCGGATCGAGCCTCCCGTATCCGAGCCGATGGCCAGGAGGGCCGAGCCCTCCCACAGGCTAACAGCGGCGCCGCACGACGACCCACCCGGAATCCTCGGCACCTCGGCATCCCACGGGTTCCACGGCGTGCCCCAGTGCGGGTTCATGCCCACGCCCCCGTATGCGAACTCCACGGTGTGCGTCTTTCCCACGATTACGGCGCCGGCCTCGAGCAATCGCCTGACCAACCAGGCATCGCGCGACCACGGATCGTCCGGAAGCTGCCGCGCGGAACCGGCGAACGTCGGCATGCCGCTCACGCCGTAGATGTCCTTCACCGACACCGGGATTCCGCAGAGGGGAGAGGCGTCTCCCGAGCAGAGCCGTTCATCCGCCCGTCGGGCCGCCGCCATCGCGGCGTCCGCGTCCAGGTACTTGTACGCGTGCAGCTTCTCGCCGTGGGCGTCGTGCCGCGCCAGGGCGGCCTGCATCAGTTCTACAGCTGACACCTCCCCCGCACGAAGCGCCGCGGTGACCGACGAGATGGATCCGTCGGTAATTCGCGGTGCCATGGTCCGAGCCCGTTCCCTACCGGTAGTTCCCGAACATCAGTTCGACGCCGTAGTCCTTCGGCTTGAGAAAAGCCATGACCGCCTGGAGGTCATCGCGCGAGGGGGATGTGACGCGGAGCTCCTCACCCTGGATCTGCACCTGGACCTTCTTGAACCCCTCGTCACGAACGTCCTTCACGATCCTCTTGGCGGTCTCCTGATCGATGCCGTTCTTGAGGCCGACGACCATGCGAGCGCGGCCCAACGAACCGATCTCGATCTGGCCCTCGTCGATGTTCTTCAGCGGAACCTTGCGACGGCTGAGCTTCTCGCGAAGCACGGCGATCAGCTGGGTGAGTCGATACTCGTCGTCCGCCTCCAGCTTCACCGCGCCCGCGTCCCGGTCGAAGTCGAGCTCGCAGTTCGTGCCCTTGAAGTCGTAGCGCGTCCGGGTCTCCTTGATCGCTTGGTTGACGGCGTTGTCGACCTCCTGAAAGTCGACGCTCGTGGAGATGTCGAAGGATTGCTTCTTGGCCATGGGATTCCAAGCTGCCGGAGATGTGGGAAGCCAAAGCTACGCCGGCACTCGCAGATTGGTAACTCACAGACTCTATTGAGTGCATGTCACCGACGAGGCGGGAATTCATCGTTCGTACCGGGGCCGCGCTCGGCGCCGCTACGGCAGGCGCAGGCGGGTCCGCATTCCTGGCTCCGCGGCGCGTGCTAGCGGCGTTCCGCGAGCACTCGGGTCGGGTCGATCCGTACCTCCTCGTGCTCGGCATCGCGCAGGACGGCGGCATGCCGCAGGTGGGGTGCTACGCCGACCGCTGCCAGCGCGCGCGGGAGCGAGTGAACCCCCGTTTCGCGGCGTCCCTCGCCCTCGTCGATCCGGACCGCGACCGGTATTACCTCGTGGACGCTACGCCGGACATCACCCGCCAGCTCGATCTGATCGACGAGCCGGGCTTCCGAGAGCGGGCCGGAGAGCGCCGCCCCTTCGACGGCATCTTCCTGACGCACGCCCATATCGGGCATTACGCGGGGCTCGCGGTGCTGGGGCGCGAGGGCCTCGGGATGGCACCGACGCCGACGTATTGTACCGAGCGAATGGCAGAGTACCTGACGAACAACGGCCCGTGGGGCCTGATGGTGAGCGAGGGGCGCCTCGATCTCCGGCCGGTCGTGCCGGGTGCGTGGATGCAGATCGATGATCGCCTCCAGGCCCGTGCGCTTCTCGTGCCTCACCGGCCCGAGTACTCCGATACCGTGGGTTGGATGTTTCGCGGACCGACGCAGACGATTCTCTACATTCCAGACATCGACTCGTGGGAGCGTTGGGATCTCGACATCGAGGACGTGGTGGAGAGCGTGGATGTGGCCCTACTCGATGCCTCCTTCTACTCGGGGAGCGAAGTGCCAGGACGCGACATCGAGGACATCCCGCACCCCTTGGTTCCGCACACCATGGATCGCCTTCAGGCGCGCGTCGATGCAGGAGATCGGGTCGTGTTCACGCACTTGAACAACACGAATCCGGCCCTCTTCGAGGATAGTGCGGAAGCTGCGGAGGTCGGGCGGCGCGGCTTCGAAATCGCGACCGAGGGGCAGCGGATCGCACTTTAGGCGATATGGTACCGGAGAACATTTTTGTTGCGCTCGTTGGGAGGTCGCCATACTTCTGTGTAAACAAATGTTTCCCATCGAAGGAGTCTACTCCATGCGTCGTATTCTATTGACCCTGAGCGCGGTGTTCGCTCTGGCAGTTGTAGCGAACCCCATAGATGCGCAGTTCAAGCTCGGTGTCCAGGCCGCCGCGATGACCAGCACCGACGCGGTGGATCTGGATGGGACGAAAGGTGCTGGGGCCCGGATCATGCTCGATCCGCCGCTCTTCCCGCTCGCCATCGTCGGTTCGGGGGTCTACTACTTCCTCGATTGCACAGACTGTTCGTACTACACGGCTTCAATCGCAGTGCAGCTCCGCCTTCCTCTGCCGATAGTCGCCCCGTACGTGCTCGCCGGATACCAGACCCGCCGCTCGGAAAGTGGCGGCGCCGATATGACAGAAAACGGCCCGATGGTCGGCGTCGGCGTTCAGCTGAACTTTGGGATGTCACTGTTCCTCGAGGTCACCATGGAGCTCCACGAAGAGATCGCGGCTCTCCCGACGTTCGATACCAGCCCGATCGTAATCAAGGGCGGAATCATGTTCGGCTAGAGTCTTCGAACACGTTCGTCTCGACGGAGAGGCAGGTGGAGCGGGGGGTCGCGTTTCGATCGCGGCCCCCCGCTCTTTCTAGATGCGCGCTTGAATCGTATACAGTTGGTGGTACCGGCCCTCGAGCGCGATCAGCTCGTCGTGCTTCCCACGCTCAACGATCTTACCGGACTCGATGACGAGGATCAGGTCCGCGCGCTGAATCGTCGTCAGCCTGTGTGCGATCACGATCGTCGTGCGCCCCTTCAGCAGGTCATGGAGACTGCGCTGAATGAGCGCCTCGCTCTCGGTGTCGAGGCTGGATGTAGCCTCGTCGAGGATGAGGATGCGGGGATCGGCGAGAAGCGCGCGGGCGATCGTCA
Source organism: Gemmatimonadota bacterium (assembly GCA_022564535.1). Next base: position 957 of record JADFLD010000084.1, on the reverse strand, counting down.
CCCGTTGCCGCTGACCACCCGAGAGCTTCACGCCGCGCTCGCCGATGATCGTTTCGAGGCCGTCGGGGAAGCGATCTGAAAACTCGGTCACGTATGCTTGCTCGGCGCACGCCTGAACCTCCTCGTCGGTCGCACTCGGCCGGGCGAAGCGGAGGTTTTCCTGAATCGTGCCGTCGAAGAGGAAGTCGTCCTGAAAGACGAGTCCGAGCTGCTCACGGTAGCTGGCGAGCTTGACGGTCCGTAGGTCGATGCCATCGACGAGGACCTTTCCCTTGTCGGGATGGAGAAACGTCGCCGCGAGGCCGGCCATGGTCGACTTTCCGGAACCGGAGCTGCCGACGAGCGCAACGATCATGCCGGGCGTCGCCTCGAACGAGACGCCGTGGAGAACCGGCTTGTCTTCCTCGTATGCGAAGTGCACGTCCTCGAAGAGCATGTGTCCCTTGATTGCTGGCATAGTCTCCGTGCGGAGCGGGTCGTCATCCTCCTTCTGCCACCCCAGCAGCTCCGACGTCCGGTCGAGCCCGGCGAACGCCTCGGTCATCTGCGTGCCGATGTTCGCCATTTGGACCACGGGTGCGACTAGGAATCCCAGGAACAACGTGAAGGAGAAGAGCTCACCTACCGTCAGTCGACCCTGGACGATGAGCCAGCCACCGAACCCCATGATCATGACGCTTGCGAGACCCATGAAGAAGGTCCCCAGGCTCGTCACGAGGCTCGACGTCTTCATCGTCGTTCTGACGTTGTCGAAGATGCGCATGACGCCGTCGTGGAAGATCTCGCTCTCCTTCTCGACGGCGTGGAATCCCTTGATGACCCGGATGCCGCCCAGAGCCTCGGTGAGACGGCCAACCACTTCGGCGCGGATCTTTCCTCGTTCCCGGAACGCCGGGCGAAGCGTGGCGAACGCCTTCGTCGACACGAGGGCGAAACCGCCGAGCGGGATGATGGCCA
>JADFLD010000083.1 GCA_022564535.1 Gemmatimonadota bacterium | reverse complement strand
CCCGCACCCCCGAGCACGGAAAGAAGGAGCGCCTCGGCTAGAACGACCCGGATCACGCGCGCACGTCCGGCTCCAAGTGCAAGTCGGACTGCGATTTCCCGCGCTCTGGCCGAGCTCCGTATCAAGAGCAGGTTGGCGAGATTGAGTGTTCCGATGACGAGAACCAGGAGGACGACGGCCATCAAGAAGACGGATGCCGGCACCAGCCTGGCATCGATTTCCGGCGAAATACGGTTGCTCAGCACCGAGAGGACGGTGATGCTCCGATCCGAGTTGAGTTCAGGGTAGATCCGGGCCAGATCGGCCGCGAGACCCTCCATGGCGCCCGAGGCCTGCTCCATGGAGACGCCGGGCGCGAGCCGGGCGCGGAGAGTGAAGGGGTGGTCCTGCCGCCGGGTCAGTGACGCGACGCGCCCACCCGTGACGGACATGGCCGAGATGGAAAGCCACAGGTCCACAGCGCCGATGCTCTGCCCACCATTGAATTCAGCTGGCCCGACACCGATCACAGTCACGGCGCCACCCCCAATTCGAAGCGTGCTGCCCAGAACTCCCGGGTCCGACGCGAGGCGATCTGTCCACATGGCGTGCGTAATGACGGCAGCCGGTGGACCGTTGGGGTCGTCCGCCGAGGCCTCGAACCAGGTGCCGCGGCTCGGCGTGAGGCCGATCACGTCCATGTACGACGCGGTCGCGTACTCGATCAAGATCGACGCCAGCCCGTCCCCCTGCTCCAGGTAGGCCACGTTCTCCGAATAGGCGGAGACCGAAGCGAAGACGTTCGGCATGCGAGTCATGTCGAGGTACGCAGGATACGACGTCGACGAGGGCGTCCCCCCGTCAGAGCCTTGAAGCACGTTGACCACCTGCTCGGGCTCATGAAATGGCGGGGGTTGCGGTAGAAGTGCGTTCACCACGGAATAGGCGGTGGTGTTCACTCCGATGCCGAGAACCAGAATCGTCAGAGCTGTCAGAGTGAAGCCCGGACTCCGCATCAGCCGTCTCGCCGCATACCTGAAGTCATCGATCCATCCCATGATACCCTCCCCTCCCCGTGTGCTTGCCGCGTCCGCGGCGGCATACCCCGAGAGCGGACGACGCCATTCGCGCCAAGCCGACCTCATCGCGTCCGCCAGTATGTGAGCCCAAAAGCCGAGGCCGAGTCGCCCATGCGAGGCGAGGCGCCGATCGCGCCGGTATCGGAATACCTCCAGCATTTCGGAACCGTACTCCTCCCTGACTCCCCGCGAATACAGCCGCAGAAGCACCGAATATCGGCGCTCCCCAAGCCCTGTCGGCTCGCTCACGGGGTCTCCTTCAGCACCTGGTTTTGGCGAGCGATCTCCACGATTCGTGCCATCCGCGCCGCCTCGACATGGACCACTTCTCGCCCCCTGTCCGTGATGTCGTAGAAGCGGCGCCTGGGGTCGGAGCCGCCGGCCGGTGCCTCGGCCCCGGCAATCAGACCGTCGTGCGCCATTTCCTTGAGCGACCGATAAAGCGTGCCCGGCCCGAGGACGAAGGCGCCGTCCGTGGTCTCATCGACCGCCTTCGCGATCCCGAGACCATGGAGGCTCCTCCGGGAAAGAGCGAGGAGGATGTGAAAAACCGCAGGGCGAACCGCTTTGGGACCAGGCATGTGAGCTCCGTCATTATCCACGATGGATATATCTACGAAGGATATATCTGGAGATCAACCCTCGCGCGCCGCTCGCCCGGGCCCCTACCGCTCAGATGCCCACCAACGCCTCCCTCATGGCGCGATACCCTTCCTCGAGAAAGTACTGCACGTGCTCGAATCCGAACGTGCCGTAGCCCTCCAGGCGGGGACGGACGTACAGAACCGGCGGTCCCTCGAACGCGGCCAACACTTCCTGCCGCCGACGGTAGGCGTTCATCGAGAAGATTCGCGAGTGAACTCCGAGAAGGCCTTCCTCGAGAGCTTTCTCGGCATCATGCTCGAGGCCAGCACCGACGTCGATGGCGATGATCCACCGCGCTCCCTCCGTGGCGGCTTTCTGAATGGGCAGCGAATCCATCGCCCCGCCGTCGACGAAGACCCGACCACCGCACCGGAACGGAGGATAGAAAATGGGCAGAGCGGAGGAAGCGTACACGGCGTCGAGCAACGAGACGTCCTGTCTCGCTCCGGTCCCGAACCACTCGACCGATCCGTCGGCCAGATCCACGGCATTGACCAGGAAAGGCGTCTCCAGCGCCGCCCACCCGGCCGGCGGCAGAAGCGTCTCGAAATAGTCGCGAAGGACGTCACCCCGAAATACGCTCTCTTGACGAATCCCGTTGATCCAAAGGGCTCGACGGTTCACTCTCGCGATATCGGACCTCGTCAGCTCACGCGCCAGCCGAAGACCCTCCTCGTGGCCCATTGCCGAGGCGCCCAACGCCCCGATCAGCCCGCCGATGCTGGTTCCCACGATGCCAGCCGGACGGATTTCCGCCTCCGCCAAAGCCTGCCAGGCACCCACGTGTGCCAGCCCCTTCACCCCACCACCCCCGAGTACGATCCAAGGAGACCCGGAGACGGAGGGCAAGTCCTCGAATTTCCGTGCAATAATGGGCTTTCCGCCCTCCCTTTCACACACTTGACCCACCCATTTTCCGCATCTAGCTTTCGGTTCTGAGGTCGATGAAACGGAGAATCATTCTTGATAAGTGGCGGCCGACCGGCTCCACTTCACCCGTTTGAGGGACGCATGAGCGAAGCACCCATTCTGCAGGTCAAGAATCTAGCGGCCAAGGTCGCCGATGAGGATTTACCCATCCTCAAGCGCCTCAACCTGGAAATCGGGAAAGGTGAAGTCCACGCGATCATGGGCCCCAACGGATCGGGCAAGAGCACGCTCGCCAAGGTTCTGGCAGGCCACCCCGGCTATGAGGTCACAGACGGTAGCGTAACGTTTCGCGGTGAGGACCTTCTCGAGCTCGCGCCGGACGAGCGCTCTCTAGCTGGCCTCTTTCTCGCCTTCCAATACCCCGTGGATATCCCGGGGGTTTCGATCGCCAACTTCCTGCGCACCGCGGTGCAGGCGCACCTGCCGGAGGGGGAGGAGCTCGACATCTTCGATTTCTCCGACATCCTCACGGAGCGCATGGAGATGCTGGAGATGGACGTCTCATTCGCCGAACGCCACGTCAACGACGGCTTCAGCGGCGGTGAGAAGAAGCGCAACGAAATCCTGCAGATGGCGATGTTGAAGCCGAAGCTCGCCGTCCTGGACGAAACCGACTCAGGGCTCGACATCGACGCGCTCAAAATCGTCGCGAGCGGGGTGAACAAGCTCACCGAGGAAGATCCCGAGATGTCGATTCTCCTCATCACCCATTATCAGCGCCTGCTCGACCACATCAAGCCCGACTTCGTCCACGTCATGGTCGACGGAAACATCGTGCAGTCCGGTGGACCCGAGGTCGCCCTGGCGCTCGAAGCGGGTGGCTACAAGAGCTACGAAATTTCAGAGGCGTCCGCGAACGGCACGACGCCCGTTGAAGCCTGAAGAAGCGGAGACTTTATCATGCCAGAAAACGAAACCATTCAAGATCTGAATCTCGACGAGTACAAGTACGACTTCATCGCCAAGACCGAGCCGGTCTTTCGGGCTCAGAAGGGTCTCTCCGAAGAAGTGGTTCGGCAGATCTCAGCCCACAAGGACGAGCCCGAGTGGATGCTCGAGTTCCGCCTGAAGGCGCTCAAGGTCTATGAATCCAAGCCGATGCCGAAGTGGGGCGGGGACCTCGACAGCCTCGAGGAGGTCCTCGACGAGATCTACTTCTACGTGCGCCCACAAGAGAAGATGGAGCGGTCGTGGGACGACGTTCCTGACGAGATCAAGAACACGTTCGAGAAGCTCGGAATTCCCGAGGCCGAGCGAAAGATGCTCGCGGGCGTCGGAGCCCAGTACGAATCCGAGATGGTCTACCACTCGCTGCGTGAGGAGTGGGAGAAGCAGGGTGTCATCTTCGATTCGATCGAGGACGGACTGAAAAACCACCCGGAGCTCTTCCGTGAGTATTTCGCCACGGTCATCCCTACCGCGGACAACAAGTTCTCGGCGATGAACTCGGCGGTGTGGTCGGGCGGGTCATTCGTGTACATCCCCAAGGGTGTCTCGCTCGATACGCCGCTCCAGGCCTACTTCCGCGTGAACCAGGAGCGGATGGGTCAGTTCGAGCGGACGCTCATCATCATCGACGAAGGGGCGCAGGCCCACTACATCGAGGGCTGTACGGCGCCGGTCTACTCGACGGAGTCGTTCCACTCCGGTGTGATCGAGATCATCGTCAAAGACAACGCGCGCTTTCGGTACACGACCATCCAGAACTGGTCGAACAACATGTACAACCTCGTCACCCAGAGAGCGTTCGTGGGAGCGGGCGGTCACATGGAATGGCTCGACGGCAACCTCGGGTCGAAGCTGACCATGAAGTATCCGTCCTGCTACCTGATGGGTGAAGGCGCGCACGGAGAGATCCTCTCCATCGCCTATGCGGGAGATGGGCAGCACCAGGACACGGGCGGCAAGGTGGTTCACGTCGCCCCTTACACGACGTCCTCGATCGTGTCCAAGTCGATCTCGAAGGGCACCGGACGCTCCACGTACCGTGGGCTCCTCAAGGTCCACAAGGGAGCACACCACGCTCGGTCCAACGTCGAGTGCGACGCGCTCCTCATCGATGCCACGTCCCGGACGGACACGTATCCGTACATCGAGATCGAAGAGAGCGATGCGCATGTCGGTCACGAGGCTTCGGTCTCCAAGATCGGCGAGGAACAGCTCTTTTACCTGAAGAGCCGGGGAATCGCAGCGGACGAAGCGATGGCGATGATCGTGCGCGGCTTCATCGAGCCGATCGCGAAGTTGCTGCCGATGGAGTATGCCGTCGAATTGAACAGACTCATCGAAATGGAAATGGAGGGGTCCGTCGGGTGACCGAAACCGCACTGAAGGAGGGTGTCACAGGCGCTCTCAGCGCCGCGGCCGTCGAGCGACTCGCGCTCGGCGAGCCAGGGTGGCTCCGCGAGCGGAGAGAGCACGCGTGGGACGTATACGAGCGCACACCCATGCCGACCACGAAGCTGGAGGAGTGGCGCCATACCGACCTGAAGAAAAAGCTGGACCTCGACGCGCTGAGGCTCTCAGAATTGGAGACGGCGCCAGACGACCCGACTGAGTGGCCCGCGCGACTGCGCACCACGATGGAAGAGGATGAGGAGGCGGCAGGCCGGGTGGTGATCATCGACGGCCACGTCGTGCACACCGAGCTCGACGCGTCGTTGGTCGATCAGGGTGTGATCCTCATGTCGCTTCATGACGCCGTCGACCTGCACGGTGACCTGGTGCGTGAGCACCTGGCCACGGTCGCCATACCCGCCGAGGACGGCAAGTTCGCCGCCCTCAACGCTGCGTTGTGGGGAGACGGGGTCTTCCTCTTCGTCCCGCAGGGGGTCCGGCTCGAATTGCCCGTGCGCGTGACCCGTTGGGTCAGCGAAGCCGGCACCGCCTACTTCAGCCGGGTTCTTCTCGTCGCCGAAGCGAACAGTCAGGTCTCGTATGTAGATGAACTGCTGTCGCCCGACTTCGACGCTCAGACGTTCGCTTCGACGGCCGTCGAGGTCTTCGCCGCAGCAGGGTCACGGGTGCTGTGCGTGTCGGTGCAACGTCTCGGACGCGGCGTGTTCTATCAGTCGATGCAGAGGACGCTCGCCCAACGCGACTCGCAGCTCGACACACTCAACGTCGCACTCGGAGCGTCTGTCAGCCGGGTCGATCTGAACGCTCGGCTGCTGGGTCCAGGTGCGAACTCTGAGTTGCTGGGGCTCTACTTCGCCGACGGCGACCAACACTTCGACTTCAACACCAGTCAGGACCATGTCGAGCCGGACACGTGCAGCAACCTGCTCTACAAAGGCGCCTTGGACGGAAACAGTCGCGGGATCTTCCGTGGCATCATCCGGGTCCACCCCGACGCACAGCGTACCGACGCGTACCAGACGAACCGCAATCTTCTCCTGTCGCGGGGAGCACGGGCCGACTCCCTGCCGAACCTCGAGATCGAGGCCGACGACGTGAGGTGCTCGCACGGCGCGACGGTCGGCGCGCTGGACGCCGAGGCGAGGTTCTACCTCATGAGCCGCGGCCTCGGTCCCATCCAGGCCGAACGCCTGGTCGTGCTCGGATTCCTCGGCGAGGTCCTGTCGAAGCTTCCGCTTGCCGGCGTCGTGCAGAAAGTCACGCGCGTCATCGAGGAGAAGCTCGCCCAGCAGGGGTGAGTGAAGGGACACGGTGGCGAATTGGATCAAGGTCGCGGCGAAAAGCGATTGCCCTCAGGGCCAGCTCAAGGGCGTGATGGCGGACGGCGTTCCTGTCGTACTCGCCAACGTCGACGGAAAGATCTGCGCGTTGGAAGACCAGTGCTCACACGAAAACCTCCCTCTCTCAGACGGTGAGTTGGAGGACGGTGAACTGGTCTGCATCTATCACGGGGCTCGCTTCGACGCGTGTAGCGGAGCGCGCAAGACGCTTCCGGCGGTTATGCCGGTCCGGTCGTTCCTGGTCGAAGTCCGGGGCGACGACATCTACGTGGACGTGGGATAGCTCCCTCAGGACAATATCGTCATGACCTCCGCAGTCTTCGATCCGGTCCAGATCCGGAGCGAGTTTCCGACCCTCGACCAAACGGTCAACGGCAATCCACTCGTCTACCTCGACAGCGCCGCGACTTCCCAGAAGCCGCACGCCGTGCTCGAGGCACTCTCCGAGTACTACGTCCGCGACAACGCGAACGTGCACCGGGGCATTCACGAGCTCTCTCGCCGCTCGACGATCGCGTACGAGAAGGCTCGCGAGAAGGTGGCGTCGTGGATCAACGCACCGGAGCCCGCCGAGGTGGTCTGGACGAGCGGGACCACGCAGGCGATCAACCTCATCGCGATGGCGTGGGGCCTCGACAACGTGGGCGAGGGTGACGAGATCCTCATCTCGGTGCTGGAGCATCACTCCAACATCATCCCCTGGCAGCTCCTCGCGGCGCGGAGAAATGCCAAGCTCAAGTACATAGAACTCGACGACCAGGGACGTCTCCTCCTCGACGACTTGCCGAAGCTGCTCACCGAGCGGACGAAAATCGTCTCGATTTCTCACGTGTCGAACGCCCTCGGAACGATCAATCCGGTGAAGGAAATCGCAGCCATGGCCCACGACGTCGGCGCGGTGGTCGTCGTGGATGGGGCGCAGGGCGCGGTTCACACGAAAGTCGACGTGCAGGACTTGGGCGTGGACTTCTACGCGTGTAGCGGACACAAGATGTGCGGGCCGACGGGCATCGGCGTTCTGTGGGGCCGACGGGAGCTGTTCGAGGCGATGTCACCCTATCAGGGGGGTGGCGAAATGATCCACATGGTGGGGCGCCAGGAGAGCACATGGGCCGAGATCCCGCACAAGTTCGAGGCAGGAACGCCGAACATCGCGGGGGCGATCGGGATGGGCGCAGCGATCGACTTCCTCTCGGAGATCGGGATGGACGCCATCATGAGGCACGAGCGTGAGCTCA